>NZ_JBMDKG010000028.1:0-110461 GCF_057809595.1 Variovorax sp. FG153 | reverse complement strand
GCGTCCAGCGCGCGAGCAGCGGCCACAGCCCCGCGTTGGCGCGCGCGAGTATGAGCAGCATCAGCACGCCGAACACCGCCATCTCGAAGTTGCCCGAGCGGCCGAGCAGCGCCGGCAGCACGTCCTGCAGCACCTGCTTGAGCACCACCACCACGCCCGCGCCCGCGAGTGCGCCCCACAGCGCGCCCACGCCGCCCATCACCGCCATGAACAGGTACTCGATGCTCATCTGCAGCCCGAAGGGCGTGGGATTGAGGAAGCGCTGCATGTAGACGTAGAGCCAGCCCGCCATGCCGGCCAGGCCCGCGGCGGTGCAGAACACCGCGACCTTGAGCCGGAACGCATGCGCGCCGAAGGCCTCGGGCAGGTCGGCGCCGGCGCGCAGCGCGCGCACCGCGCGGCCCAGCCGCGAATCGAGCAGGTTGCGCACCAGCCAGAAGGCCAGCGCGAAGCCCAGCGCGATCAGGCAGAACATCGAGCGCTCGGACGCGAAGTCGAAGCCGAACAGGTTCAGCGCGGGAATGCCCGCGAGGCCGTTGAAACCGCCCAGCGGCTCGATGATGCCCAGCCCGTAGTACACGACCACGCCCCAGGCCAGCGTGGCCAGCGACAGGTAATGACCGCCCATCGAGAGCGTGAGCGCGCCGATGCCCGCGGCCGACAGCGTGGCGAGCGCGACGCCGGCCAGCAGCGTGGCCCAGCCCGGCACGCCGTGCGCCACCGCCAGGTAGCCGGCCGCGTAGGCGCCGATGCCGACGAAGGCCGCCTGGCCGAAGGAGATCAGGCCCGCGAAGCCGGTCATCAAGGTGAGCCCGAGCGCCACCGTGGCGTAGAGCAGCACGAAGCTCGCGAGCGTGACGTAGTAGCTCGAGGCGAACAGCGCCAAGCCGGCCGCGGCCGCCATGGCAACGGCCGCGAGCATCCAGGAACGAAGCGTCATGCAGCCTCCTGCGAATGCGGGTCGGCCAGCGAACGCCACAGCAGCAGCGGCACGATCAATGCGAACACGATGATCTCCTTGGCGGCGCTCGCGCCGTAGGACGAGAAGGCCTCGAGCAGGCCCACCACGAGCGAGCCCGCGGCGGCGAGGACGTAGCCCGAGAGCCCGCCGACGATCGCGCCGACGAAGCCCTTGAGCGCGAGCAGGAAGCCCGAGTCGTAGTAGATGGTGGTGAACGGGCCGATCAGCACGCCCGAGACCGCGCCGATGAAGGCGGCGATGGTCAGCGCCAGTTCGCCCGAGTGGTCAGGCGAGATGCCGACCAGCCGCGCGCCGTCGCGGCACACGGCGGTGGCGCGCAGCGCCTTGCCGCTCAGCGAGTGGCCGAAGAAGGCGAAGAACACGGCCACGAGCACGGCGCTCGCCGCCACCACCGCCAGTGTCTGCGGCGCCACCGGCAGCCCCGCGAGCAGGCCGGCCGGCAGTTCGAAGCCCGGCAGCCGCGAGCCCTCGGGCCCGAACACGTACAGGCCCAGCGCCACCAGCACGAAGTGCAGCGCGATCGCCGCCACCAGCAGCACCAGCGGCGAGGCATTGCCCATCGGCCGAAACACGGTGCGGTAGATCAGCGGCCCCATCGCCGTGACCAGCGCCACCGCCGCGGCCGTCTGCATCCAGGCCGGCGAGCGCGCATCGACGCCGAACCAGGCGAAGGCGCAGGCCGCCAGCGGCAGCGCGCCGAGCAGCGCGAGCCGGCCGCCCAGCCCCGCGAGGTTGCGCTGCCGCAGGCGCTCGGCGGTTTCCATGCCGCAGGCCAGCAGGGCCACCGCCGCCACCGGCACCGCCAGCCCCGGCGCCTGGCCCTGCTGGAAGGCCGCGATGGTCAGCACGCTGGCGCTGACGAATTCGCCCTGCGGGACGAACACGATGCGCGTGACGGTGAAGACCATCACGAGCGCCAGCGCCAGCAGCACGTAGACCGCGCCGCTCGCGAGGCCGTCCTGCACCAGCAGGCCGAAGATCTGCATGTCCATGATCTGTAGGGTCCGCCGCGCGTCAGGGGATGTACTTCCAGCTGCCCTTCTCGATGCGCACCATCACCCGGCTGCGCTGGTCCAGGCCGATGTGGTCCTTGGGCCCGAGGCTGTAGACGCCGTTGGTGGCATGCAGGTCCTGCGTGGACTCGATCGCGTCGCGCAGCGCCTTGCGGAACTCGGGCGTGCCGGGCTTCGCGCCCTTGAGCGCGCGCGGCGCCGCGTCCTGCAGGATCAACGCCGCATCCCAGAGGTAGGCGGCGAAGGTGGAGCGGTGGCCCGCGTTGGGCAGCGCCTCGTACTTGCGGATGAATTCGAGCGAAGGCTTCTTCGCCGGATGGCTGTCGGGCAGCTGCTCGGCCACCAGCACCGGGCCGGCCGGCACGAAGGTGCCCTCGAGCTTGGCGCCACCCACGCGCAGGAAGTCGTTGTTCGCCACGCCATGGGTCTGGTAGACCTTGCCGCGGTAGCCGCGGTCGAACAGCGTGGCCTGCGGCAGCACCGCGGGCGTGCCCGAGGCCGCGATGAACACCGCGTCGGGCTGCGAGGCCAGCAGCTTGAGCACCTGCCCGGTGACCGAGGCATCGGTGCGCGTGTAGCGCTCGTTGGCCACCACCTCGATCTTGCGCAGCTCGGCGAGCTTGCCGAACTCGCGCCACCAGCCTTCGCCGTAGGCGTCGTTGAAGCCGATGAAGGCCACGCGCTTCACGCCGTTGTCGGCCATGTGCTGGATGATCGCGGTCGCCATGTGGGTGTCGCTCTGCGGCGTCTTGAAGGCCCAGCGCTTGCGGTCGTCCACCGGCTCGACGATGGCGCCCGAGCCCGCGAGGCTGATCATCGGCGTGCCGCTCTCCACCAGCACGTCGAGCACGGCCAGCGAGTTGGGCGTGAGGCTCGGCCCGATCAGCAGGTCGATCGCCGACTCGGAGATCAGCTTGCGCACGTTCTTGACCGTGGTCGAGGTGTCGGACGCGTCGTCGAGCAGGATGTAGTTGACCTTCTCGCCGCCCGCGGTGGCGGGCAGCACCGACACCGTGCGCTGCTGGGTCACGCCCACCGAGGCCGCGGGCCCGGTGGCCGAGACCACCACGCCCACGTTGATATCGGCCCGCGCGCCCGAAAGCGCCGCGAAGCACAGTGCCGCGCCGAAGGCGGCGGCCCGGAAGCGGGCCTTTGCAATCTCGATCATCGTTGTCTCCTTTTATGTGTCTGTCGTACCGGGAAAAGAATCGAAAGCTCGCTAGGTCTGCGCCACCGGCGTGAAGCTGTCGGCGGAGATCGCCGTGCTCGCCATGCCCAGCGCGATGCAGGTGTCGGAACAGGCGGCGACGAAGCCCGGCGAGCCGCCGATCACCGCGCGGGCGCCGGCCAGCGAACCGTGGTTCTCGCGCAGCCACGAGGGCGCGTACTGCTGCCTGGTACTAAAGCGGCTACGCGCCTCGGTCACCAGCAGCGCATAGCGGAAGTTCGGATGCGCGCGGGCCAGCCCCGCGAGGCGGTCCATCAGCATCAGCTCGGCGTCGTCGCGCACCGAGAACAGCAGCGTCATCGGGCTGGTGTCGCCGTGCGCGAGCGCGTCCTCCATGATCGAGAGCACGGGCGCCAGGCCGGTGCCGCCCGCGAGGCCGAGCACCGGGCCCTCGCCTTCGGGCAGCCGGCAGGTGCCGTAGGGCCCGGTCACGCCGACGCTGTCGCCGGGCTGCAGCAGGTCGTGGATGTGGCCGCTGGCCGCGCCGCCCGGATGACGCGCCACCAGCAGCTCGATCAGGCCCGTGCTCGAAGGCACGGTTGCGAGGCTGTAGCGCCGGTGCGGCGAAAGTCCCGGCAGCGCGAGCTCGACATAGGCGCCGGCCTGCGCCTCGAAGCGCAGCGGCTCGCTCGCCTGCAGCACCAGCCGCCGCACGCGCGGCGTGAGCGGGGTGTTGCACAGCACGCGCGCCTCGAAGCTCTGCACGGCCGAGCCCTCGCCGCCCGGGATCGGCTGCACGGTCCGCAAGTGCACCTCCTCGCTCAAAGGCCGTGCCTGGCACATCAGGCAGAAGCCCTCGGCGATCTCCTGGTCGGAGATCGCGAGGCCCAGCGACCAGCCGTTGTCGACCGTGCCCTGCGTGACGCGCGCCTTGCACATGCCGCAGGAGGCGCCGCGGCACTGATGCGGCAGCACCACGCCCTGCGACAGCGCGGCGTCCAGGATGATCTCTCCCTCGGGGACACCGAAGCGGATCGCCTCGTTGACGAGGATCGTTCGGCTCATGTTCATCGATGTCATGCGGCCTAGAAGATCGGGATCACCTTCTCGGGATCGAACACCACCTCCTTGCCCTCGATGCCGACTTCGGGCAGCGCGGGGAAATCGATGCCGTAGGGATCGAGGTTGGCCTTCATGCGCAGCACGGCCGTCTTCCAGTTGGCCTTGCGCTCGTCGAGCGTGAGGATGCCCAGGCCGGCGCTGCGCGCGACCTCGTCGATCTGGCGCTGCGCGGGGATGAAGGTGGGCGGCAGCTTCCAGAACTGCTCGGGCGGCTCGTGCAGGATGCCCGAGAGGAACACGAAGCCCGCGCGCAGCTGGATGCTGATCATCTGCTTGTCGTCCTCGGTGAGCACCGGCAGCAGCTTCTGCAGCACCGCCAGGCAGATGCCCAGGTGGCGGCCCTCGTCCTGGCCGATGCGCTTGAAGGCTTCCTTGAACACCGGGATGGTGGTGCGCTGGTACATGCCGTGGAACAGCGTGCTCGAGGCCACCTCGCCGAACAGGAAGGAGGTGAACAGGATCGCGAGCGGGTACTTGTCGACGCCGTTCTTGAAGCCGGTCCAGTAGCGCGAGCCGTTGTAGTAGAGCCACTCGATGTTGTTGCGCGCGAGATGCCCGAGCGGCGTCTCGGGCACGTAGCCGAGCGGGCCGCCGGGCGTGAGGCGCTTGATGGCGCGGCCGCACACTTCCTCGTGGTTCATCTCGTCGCGCACGACCGAGAAGAAGCACTTGCGCACCGGATCCTCTTCCTTGCTCTCGTAGGTGTGGATCATGGCGCGCGCGAACACCGACGGCCCCGAGCCGTCGAACACCGCGAGCAGCGAGAACCAGTAGGCCATGGCGTAGCGCTGGTCGAGGCTGTAGTCCTCCACGCGCAAGCTGTCCCAGGGCAAGGTGTGCGGCGACCAGCCGGGATCGCGCGCGGCGTCGTAGATGTCGTAGAGCTTGGGCGTCTCCACATGCCACTCGAGCGGGAAGATGTTGGGCCCGTCGATGCCGGGCGCGGCCTCGATCTCGGCGAGCAGGGTCTGCGGATCGGGCATGGCGAGCACCTGCTCGGGCGGCGAGGTCAGCGCGCGCGCGAGCGCGGCGGTGTCCTGGGCGTTGTCCTGGTGGGTGGGGGACGGGTTCATCGGGAATCTCTCCTTGTCATGTGTTCGGATGGGAGGGGTGGTGGATCATTGATTCGCCTTCCAGACGGCATATCAATTGGCAAAGGAAGAACGCGCATGCGGAATCGCGCCCGCGCGGGTGGCTTCGGCGAGTTCGGCTTCGCCGAGGCCGGCGGCGCGCAGCACCTCGAGGCTGTGCGCGCCGAAGGCCGGCGCCGCGGTGCGGTAGCTGGCCGGCGTGCGCGACAGCGACACGGCCGAGGCCACGCCCATCTGGCCACCGGCCTCGACGAAGCGCTCGCGGTGCAGCGCATGCGGATGCGTGCGCACCCCGCCGACGTCGAGCACCGGGCCGCAGGGCACGCCCGCGCGCATCAGCTCCTGCGCGATGGCCTCGCCGTCGCGCGTGGCCAGCAGCGCCTCGAGTTCGGCCTTGAGCGCCGCCGCGTTCGCGAGCCGCTCGCTGTTGTGCGCGAAGCGCGGATCGTCGGCCAGCTCGGCGCGGCCCAGCAGCGCGACCAGGCGGCGGAACTGGCCGTCGTTGCCCACGGCGATGAACACGCCGCAGCTGCGCGTGGCGAAGGCATCGTAGGGACAGATGTTGGGATGCGCGTTGCCGCTGCGCCCCGCGACGCGGCCCGACAGGAAGTGGTTGGGCAGGTGCGGATGCATCAGCGAGACGCCGGTGTCGAACAGCGTGGCCTCGACCGACTGGCCCCGGCCCGACAGCTCGCGCTCGCGCAGCGCCATCAGGATGCCGATGACCGCGTGCAGCCCGGTCGCGATGTCGATCACCGGGATGCCCATGCGCAGCGGCGCGCCGCCGCGTTCGCCGTTGACCGACATCAGCCCGGTCATGGCCTGCGCGACCGCGTCGTAGCCGGGCAGGCCGCCCAGCGGGCCGTCGGCGCCGAAGCCGCTGACGCGGCAATGCACCAGGCGCGGGAAGCGTTCGCGCAGGAACTCCTCGTAGCCGATGCCCCAGCGCTCGAGCGTGCCGGGTTTGAAGTTCTCGACCAGCACGTCGGCGTCCGCCAGCAGGCGCAGCAGCAGCGCGCGACCCTCGGGCAGCGAGAGGTCGAGCGCGACGCCCTGTTTGTTGCGGTTGACGCCGAGGAAGTACGAAGCGGCACCGTCGAGGAAGGGCGGGCCCCAGTCGCGCGTCTCGTCGCCCTGCGGCGGCTCGACCTTGATCACCTGCGCGCCATGGTCGGCCAGCATCTGGGTGCAGAAGGGACCGCCGAGCACGCGCGACAGGTCGATCACGCGCAGGCCGGCCAGCGCGCCCGGCGTGGTTTGCGTGGTGTGCGTCGCGTGCGTCATGTCGGGCTGGCCTCCACGGCGCCGCGCCGCAGCACGCGCGTGGCCTTGGCCTCGTAGCGCGGCAGCGCGCCCTCGTCGTGGCAGCGCACCTCGCACGTGAGGCCCAGCCGGGCCTTGAGCCGCGCGCGCACCTCGCGCGCCAGGTCGTCGCCCGCGCAGGCCGTGCCCGGCACGCGCTCCACGGCCACCTCCATGTGGTCGAGCACGCTGCGCTCGCTGTCGATGTAGATCTGCCAGGCATCCTTGGCCAGGCCCTCGACACCCGCGATCACGTCCTCGATCTGCGAGGGATAGACCAGCACGCCGCGCACCTTGAGCATGTCGTCCGAGCGGCCGATGATGCGGCCGATGCGCGCATAGGCATGGCGGCCGCAGGCGCAGCGGTAGGGCTGGGCCGAGCGTCGCACCAGGTCGCGCGTGCGCCAGCGCAGCACCGGCGAGGCCTCCTTGTCGAGCGTGGTGAAGACGATCTCGCCGACCTCGCCCGGCGCCACCGGGCGCAGGGTCTGCGGGTCGAGGATCTCGCTGAGCACGCTGTCGTCGTTGACCAGGTGCATCTCGTCGTCGCCGTGCGAATGCGGGCAGGAGACGCCGAGCACCGGTCCGCCGGCCTCGGTGGTGCCGTAGATGTTGTGCGCCAGGAAGCCCTCGGGCATCAGCGCCTCCATCTCGCTGCGGAAGGTGGCCGACACCGACTGGCCGCCGAACAGCCCCACGCGCAGCGCCCAGTCGCGGCGCGGATCGATGCCGGCCTTGCGCGCCTGCTGGATCAGCGTCATCAGCCACAGCGGCGACATGGTCGTGACCGTGTGGCGGTGGTCGCGCAGCCACTGCACCATCAGCTCGCCGCGGCCCGGGCCGACGGGGAAGTTGACCGCGCCATAGGCCTTGAGCGCCTCGTCCATCGAGCTGCCGCCGATCCACAGGCCGTAGCCATAGCCCTGGTAGACACGATCGCCCGCGCGCACGCCCACGGTGCGGTAGATGCGCGCGAGCTGGCGCACCAGCGTGTCTTCCCAGTCCTTCTGCGTGAAGCCGAACAGCACCGGCAGGCCCGTGGTGCCCGAAGTCGCGCAGAAGCGCACCACCTGCTCGAGCGGCACCGTGAGCAGCGGGTACGGATAGAGCGCGCGCAGGTGGCTCTTCTCGAGCAGCGGCAGCGCCTGCAGCGCGGCGCGGTCCTTCAGGTCGAGCGGCGAGGCGCCGGCCGCCGCGAAATGCGCCTGCCACTGCGGCGAGTGCGCGAGCCGGCGGCCGAGCGCGGCGAGCTTGGCGTCCTGGCGCGCCTGCAGTTCGTCGAGCGACAGGAAATCGTCGGCGGCATCGGCCGCGGCCTGCGCATTGCGGGATTCGGTCATGGGGCGTCTCCTTTGGTCTTGGCTGCAGTCCGCGCTTCAGGCGGCGAGGTAGCGGCGCGTCTGCAGCACGCGGAAGCGCGGCAGCACGAAGGCGGTGTCGCACAGCGCGGCGTTGCCGGCGGCGTTGTGGCCGCTCACGTGCAGGTCGCTGAAGGCGGCCGACTGGTTCACCAGCACCGGGCCGGTCATGTCGAGCGTGAGGTGCACGCCGGCATCGGCGGCTGCGTTCTTCGCGCGGCGCACGAAGGCCTCGTCGCGTGAGTACACCGACCAGGTGATCGCACCGCGCGAGCGCGTGACTTCGTGCGCGTGCCGCAGCGCCGCGTCGGCGTCCTCTGTCACGATCAGCAGGCCGATCGGGCCGAAGTGCTCGCGCGCGATGGTGTCGATGGCTTCGGGTGACACGGCGTAGAGGGCCGGCGTGCGCAGCACCGCATCGGGCAGATCGGGATGCGCGAGCCGGCGCGAGGCGAACACCGGTTCGCCGAGCGATGCCGCTTCGACGGCGCGCGCCTCGGTGGCATCGCTCTGGATCGCGCCCAGCAATTCGATGGCGCGCACCGGATCGGCGACCAGCTTGGCCACCGCCGCGGCGAGGTCGGCCTTGAAATCCTCGACCGTCTTCGCCGCGCCGTCCTGCAGCCGGATGCCCGCGCGCGACACGTAGATGCTCTGTGGCGTGGTGCACATCTGGGCGCTGTAGAGGCTCAGCGTGAGCGCGAGGTTGCGCACCAGGCCGGGATAGTCGCCGGTGCCCTCGATCAGCACCGCGTTGACGCCCGCCTTCTCGGTAAAGACATGGGCCTGGCGCGCGTGGCTTTCGAGCCAGTCGCCGAACTCGGGTCCGCCCGTGAAGTCGATCAGCTTCACGCGCGCATCGAGCGCGAGCGCCTTGGTCTTGGGCGAGGCGCGCGTGTCGACCAGCAGCTGCAGCACGTCGGCGTCGAGCCCCAGGCCCGCGAGCACCGTGCGCGCCGTGTCGACGCACAACGCGAGCGGCAGCACGGCCGTGGGATGCGGCTTCACGACCACCGGGTTGCCCGTGACCAGGCTCGCGAACAGGCCGGGGTAGGAGTTCCAGGTCGGGAAGGTGGCGCAGCCGATCACGGCCGCGATGCCGCGCGGCAGGATCTCGAAGCTCTTCTCCACGCGCAGCGGCCTGCGCGCATCGGGCTTCTCCCAGAGCACGCGCGCCGGATAGGCGCCCATCTCGCGCACGGCGATGGCCACAGCCTCGAGCGCGCGGTCCAGCGCATGCGCGGTGCCGGCCTGGAAGGCCATCGCGAACGGCTGGCCGCAGGCATGCATGCAGGCGAAAGCCATCTCGAAGGCGCGCTGCTGCAGCGCGTCGAGGATCTCGAGCGCCACCGCGGCGCGCGCGGCCGGGTCCAGCGCGGCCCAGGCCGGCGCCGCGGTTTCGGCGCGCACGAGCATGACATCGACCGGCTCGTCGGCATAGGCGGTGTCGAAGGGCACGCCGAAGGCGCTGCGCTCGTCGCCGCGGATCGCGCCGTCGCGCCGCGTCCAGGCCGCGCGCACGGCGGCCTCGCCGGCTTCGCGCGAACCGCCGGCGTAAATGGGATGCGTCGGATCCTCGGGATAGGCGCTGTGGTAGCCGCGGCGAGCCACGGCGGCGATCGCATCGGCCAGGCGGCCGGCGTGTTTCAGTTGCAGGTCTTGGAGGGTCATGGTGGGTTCAGAGCGTGGCGGCGGTGCCGAAGATCGCGGTGCATTGGCTCGACATGTAGCCGCCCGGCGCATGGGCCAGCGCGAGCTCGGCGCCGGCCACCTGGCGCGCGCCGGCATCGCCGCGCAGCTGCACCACCGACTCGATCGCGGTATAGATGCCGAACATGCCGGGGTGGCCGAGCGAGAGTCCGCCGCCGCTGGTGTTCATCGGGAAGTCGCCGCCCGGCGAGGCGCGGCCGCCATCGAGGAAGGCACCGCCCTCGCCCTTGGCGCAGAAGCCCGTGTCCTCCGCGAAGACGATCGGCATGATCGTGAAGGCGTCGTAGAACTGCACCACGTCGATGTCCTTCGGTCCCACGCCGGCCTGCGCATAGGCGGTGGCCGACGACACGCTGGCCGCGGTGCGCACCAGGTCCGGCATCTGCGCGATGCTGCGGTGCGTGGCGGCCTCGCCCACGCCGAGCAGGTAGACCGGCTTGCGCCGCAGCTGCGCGGCACGTTCGGCCGAGACCACGACCAGCGCGCCGCCGCCGTCGGTCACCAGGCAGCAGTCGCGCACGGTGAAGGGATGCGCCACCGGCCGCGCCGCGATCACGTCCTCGATGCTCAGCGGCCCGGGATCGGGCGCGTCGGCGTCGAGCCGCGCCCAGTCGCGCGCGCTCACCGCCACCTGCGCGAGCTGTTCGCGCGTGGTGCCGAACTCGTGCATGTGGCGCTGTGCGACCATCGCATAGGCCGCGAGCGGGCCCGGGTAGCCGTAGGGCACTTCGTAGGGGTTGGGTTCGGAGTGCGTCGCGAACTGCCCGCCCGCCGATTTCTGCGTGCTGCCGTAGGCGATCAGTGCCACCGAGCACAGGCCGGCCGCGATCGCGGCGCGCGCATGGTTGAGGTGCGCAAGGAAGGCACCGCCGCCGACCTGGGTCGAATCGGTGTAGCGCGGGCGCAGGCCCAGGTATTCGCACAGGCTCAGCGTCGGCATGAACAGCTGCAGCCCGGCCGCGAACACGCCGTCGACATCGGCCAGCGAGAGGCCCGCGTCGTCGAGCGCGCGCACCGAGGCCAGTGCCATCGCATCGAGCGGCGAAGACAGGGCCGGCATCGTCGCGAAGCCGGTGCTGCCGATGCCGGCGATCGCGGCCGCGCCGCGCAGATTGGTTGCGGTCATGCGAGCGCTCCGAACACCACGCGGTGCGCATCGTTCCAGGGCTCGATGCGCGCGGCCACGCGCAGGCCGATGCGCAGCGCACCAGGCGCCGCATCGACCACCGTGGCCATCATGCGAAAGCCTTCGTCGAGATCGACCAGCGCGATGTTGAAGGCGCCGTCGCGCCGCTGCACTTGGGTGCAGGCGTGGACCGTGCCCTCGCCGCGGCTGGTGCGCCATTCGAGTTCGCCCGGCTGTCCACCCGGACCCACGGCCTGCGGCGGAAAGACCGCGCGGCCCGCGCCATGGTCGAACTGGTAGGCCAGCCGGCCTTCGGCCAGCGCGGCGAGGAACAGGGCGCGCGGCGAACGTGCTGCTTCGGGAGTTTGGGTCATGTCCATCGCCTAGCGTCCGATGAAGCGCGGCTTGCGCTTCTGCTGGAAGGCGCCGATGCCCTCGATGCCGTCGGGCCCGGCCAGCGCCTCGGCCTGCGCGATCGCCTCGAGCTCGAGCGTCTCCTCGAAGGAACGCGCGCGCGACAGGATGCGCTTCGACGCGGCGAAGGCGGCGGTCGGGCCGCTCGCGATCTCGCGCGCCATCCGCAGCGCGATCTCGTCGAGCGCCTCGGCCGCCACGCTGCGGTTCACGAGCCCCATGGCCGCGGCTTCGCGCCCCGAGAACAGGCGGCCCAGGAAGATCAGCTCAGCCGCGCGGTGCGGCCCGACGCGTTCGCGCAGGTGATGATGGCCGCCCGAATCGAGCACCGCGCCGATGTTGCGGAACGGGCTGCCGAGCAGCGCATCGTCGGCGACCAGCGCGATGTCGCAGGCCAGCGCGAGCCCGAAGCCGAAGCCCAGCGCGGGGCCCTGCACCGCGGCGATCGTCGGCACCGGGCAGTCGCGCACGGCGGCCAGCACCGGGTTGATCCGCTCGCGCAGGATCGCGAGCGTGTCGTCGGTGCCGGGATGCGTGTCCTTGAGATCGCGGCCGGCGCAGAAGGCATGGCGCGTGCCGCGCACCAGCACCACGCGCGCACCGGCCGACACGGCCTCGCCGATCGCATCGGCGATCGCCGTCATCTCGTCGAGGCGCAGGCTGTTCTTCGCGGCGGGCCGGTCGATCGCGATGACCGCGAGCGAGGACTCCAGCGTCAGGCGCACCGCGTCGGTGGAGATGGCGCCGCTCATCGCGCGGCTCCCTCAAAGGCCATCAGGATGCGCAGCTCGCTGGCCATCAGCAGCAACCCGTTCTGGTTGTGGACGTTCCACTGCAGCCGCACCACGCCATCGGTGCCGGGGCGCTTCACTGTCTTCTCGAGCACGGCGGCCTCCAGATGGATGGTGTCGCCGATGAAGGCCGGCGCGGTGAAGCGCAGCGCGTCGCTGCCGTAGTTCGCCACGATCGCCGGCGCCGCGGGCGGGATGCCGAGCCCGGCCGCATAGGCCAGCAGCATCAGCCCCGGCGCGATGCGCTGGCCGAAGCGCGTGCGCGCCGCATGGTGCGCGTCGGTGTGCAGCACGTACCAGTCGCCGGTCAGCGCGCACCACTGGAGGATGTCGGCTTCCGTGAGGGTGCGGCCACGCGAGCGGAAGCGCGCGCCCTCCTCGATCCGGTCGAAGTGCTGCTCCAGAAATCCGCAGGTGCTGGTGATGTCGGTCATCGTCTCTTTATTTAACCTTCCGGACGGAATATAAATGAAGAC
This sequence comes from Variovorax sp. FG153, assembly GCF_057809595.1. Taxonomy (NCBI): domain Bacteria; kingdom Pseudomonadati; phylum Pseudomonadota; class Betaproteobacteria; order Burkholderiales; family Comamonadaceae; genus Variovorax; species Variovorax sp. FG153. The sequence continues at coordinate 97,908 of NZ_JBMDKG010000028.1, read as the reverse complement.
GAAGACCCGGCGGCAGCTAGGGCTTACCCGAAGCCGCGGGAAAAGGCGCGATCGAAAGGGGCGTGGTCGTCAGCCGCCGCGCGCCGGCGAGGCGGCGGCGTCGACGCGCGCGAGCCATCGCAAGAAGGCTTCGGCGACGGCCGCGGGCTGTTCCAGCGTCGACATGTGGCCGCACTGCGGCACCACGACGAGCTCGGCATCGCCGGGCAGCAAGCCCGCCATCTCCTCGCTCAGTGCCGGCGGCGTGATCTGATCCTCGCGGCCGCACAGCACCAGGGCCGGCGCCGTCAACGCAGGTAGCAGCTCGCGCGCGTCGCGGCGCTGCATCGCGGCCTTCTGCTGCCGCGTGAAGCCCTCGCCGCCGACCTGCCGCGCCATGTCGGCGAGCAGCTCGAGCAGCGTGCGGTCCTGCGCATGCGACGGATGGATCACGCGAGGCGTGAAGCTCTCGACCACCTGGGCGAAGCTCGCGCCGCCCGAGCTCAGCGCCGCCACCATCCGCCGCCGGTTCTGCGTGGCCTCTTCGGAATCGGCGCGCGCACCGGTGTCGAGCAAGGCGAGTCCCGCGATCCTGGAGCCGGCCTGCCGGCACACCTCGAGCGCGACGTAGCCGCCCAGCGAGAAACCCGCCACCGCGAAGCTTCCGTCGGGCATCGCGGCCAGCGCCGTGGCGGCCAGGGCCTCGATGGTGTCGGCCCCATCGGTCGGCGACACGACGACATCGCGCCCGGCGGGCAGCGCCCGCCGCAAAGGATCCCAGACGCGCGCGTCGTTCATGAGGCCGGGAAGCAGCAGCAGCGGTACGGTGTTCATCATGGCGAGTCCTCGGTTGGTGGCGCGTCGATGGGCTTGTTATAACTATGAAGTCGATTTCATAGTCAAGTCACCGGAGCCGCTTCATGTGGATCGCAGAGTTCTCGCAGCAGGCCGGCCTCAGCGTCGCCACCGTCCGCTTCTATGTGCGCAGCGGCCTGCTGCAGCCGAAGACGGGCCTGGCCGGCGGCACGCGGCCCTATCTCGAGTTCTCGCCACGCGACCTGCGGCTGGTGGCCGCGATCCGCGCGGGCCAGGCCATGGGCATGTCGCTCGCCGAGATCCAGTTGCTGATGAACGAGCGCCGAGCCGGCGGCCGCGGCCGCATGCTGCAGGCCATGGTCGCGCGGCGCGACAGGCTGCGCCAGCAGCAGAAAGAGTTGGCCGCGATGCTGCGCTTCGTCGACGCGAAGATCGCCTGGCTGCAGGCCGGCGCACCCGGGGTGCCGCCCGAGCCGCCGAAGATCGGCACGCGTTCGCCCTGAGCGGGCCGCGGGCTCAGGCCTTGAGCAATCCCCTGGCCAGCATGCTCTTCGCCGCCGCGGCGATGGCTTCGCGGGCGTCGCGTGGGGTCCAGCCGAGCACCTGCCTGGCCTTCTCGTTGGAGGTCTTCTTGGCGTAGCCGAGATCGGGAATGAAGGGGCGAAGCCCGGCATTGAAGAGCGCGACCACGCGCAACACGAAGTCCGGGATCGTGCGGGTCGGAACGCGCCTGGCCGATTCGCCGAGTGCGGCCTTGACGACGGCTCCGATCTCCCGCATCGCCAGCGCCTGGCCATTCGAGAGCAGGAAGCGTTCGCCCGCGGCCCCTGGACGGTCCATCGCCAGGATGTGCGCGCACGCCACGTCGCGCACGTCGACGACCGGGATGAACAGGTTCGGGAAACCCGGCATGTCCCCATCGAGCATGCGCTGAACCAGATGGTTGGCCCCCGAGATGTTCCTGCCCAGCACCGGGCCCATCACCGCGACGGGAAGCATGGTGGCGAGCTCCAGCCCGCCGCCCTCGGCGGCGATGAAGGACCATGCCGCGCGCTCGGCGAGGGTCTTGCTCCTGCCGTAGGCATCGACGCCGGGACCGTCGAGAACGGTCCAGTCGTTCTCGGTGAACGTGTGGGTGCCGTGGGGATGTCCCCAGCTCACGGCATGGAACGCGGAGGTGAGGACGACGCGCTTCACGCCCGCGTCGCGCGCGGCCCGCAGCACGCGCAGCGTGCCTTCGCGCGCGGGGGCGATCAGGTCGTCCTCGTTCGCCACGTGCCCGGGCTGCACCGGAGATGCCACATGCAGCACGAAATCGACATCGGCCATGGCCTGCGCCCAGCCTTCGTCGCGCATGAGGTCGGCGGCGACGAAGCTCAGCCTGTCGCCGTGCACCATGCCCGCCTCCGCGAGCGACGCCCGCACCTCGGCCTCCCTGGCGAGCGATCGAACGGTGGTCCGCACGCGATGATCCTGCGCGAGGAGCTGGAGGATGCAGTGTCCGGCGATGAAGCCTGAGCCACCTGTGACGAGGACGCGTGTGGAGGTCATGGGAGGGTGCTTTCGTGGTTCATGCCTGGTCGGCGGTCTGACGCTCGCGCCAACGGGAAGGGGTGGTCCGCTCCCAGCCGCGAAACGCGCGGGCGAACGAATTGGGCTCGACGAAGCCGAGCAGCATGGCAATGGCCACCGGATCGAGCACCGTGTTGGCGAGCAGCCGTGTCGCCGTGGTGTGCCTCACCGCGGCGAGCTGCTGCTGGAAGCTCGTCTCGCATTCGTCCAGGCGGCGCTGGAGCGTGCGGCTGCTGAGGTGGAGCCGGCTCGCCACCGCCGCGATGCTGGGTTGCAGGCCTTCGCTCAACTGGCGCGCGATCGCCACGCGGGTCTCGGCCACGAGCAGGGACAGGCCCTCGCCGTGGGCCGCCCTCTGCTCGAGGCCCTCGAGCACCCGCGCGAAGGCCCCGCCGTCCGCCGTGACGAACGGCACGTCGAGCGCCGCGCGGTCGAACACCATCGCGTCGTGCGTGGCCCCGAAGACGATGGGGCATCCGAAGTGGCGGCGCAGCAGCGCCTGATGCCGGGGCCGACGCGCCAGTTCCAGTCGAAGGGGCGCGATCCGTCCGGCGCTGCCATGCCGCGCCAGCTCCCGCAGCGAGGCCATGGTCATGTCGACGAGCAGGCGCGGCACCTCGCTCGTCGCCAGCAGCCAGCGATAGCGCACCGTCGTCTGCTCGCCCACCGTCTCGACCTCGACGAGCTCGGGGCAGGTCAGTCGCTTGTAGCGCGAGAGGGCCGCGAGCGCGCGGCGAAAGTCGGGCGCGTGCAGCGCCACGATCGAGGCCACGCCATAGCCCCGGGCGATCCCTTCGGCACCGAAGCGAAGTCCCGCGGACGGGTCGTCGAACGCCTCGTCCGCCGCGGCCCAGATGCGGAAGAACTCGCTCGTGCTCCACGCGTTCGATGGCTTCACGCCGGCGCGCTCGCACAGCCGCTCGATGGGGAGTCCGGACTTTGCGAGAACGAGGGGAGACACCGAAAAAGTGTCATGGCGAGTCATGCGCAAAGAATAGGAGCGCGGGGAGCACCCGACAAATCCGATCGCGCCAAAAAGGGGACCGCAGGGATGCGGACCGTTGGCCGACGGCTTGCAGAAAGCTACCGTGCGCGCCGCACCAAAGTCCCGATCGCGATGCCCGCCACGATCAGCCCCGTCGCCAGCAGCAGCGCGCCATCGGGCCTTTCGCCCAGCGCGAGGTCGGCCGCCAGCAGCCCCACCACCGGCACGCCCAGCAACCCCATCGAGGTCACGGAGGCCGGCAGGTCGCGGTTCACGGTGTTCATCGCCCAGTAGGCCAGCACGGTGCCGATGAGGTTGCTGTAGCCCAGCAGCGCGATCAGCTCCATCGACCACGCGATGCGCGGCACGCCCTCGATGGCCAGCGCGAGCAGCAGTTGCGCGATGCTCGCCAGCAGCATCTGCCAGGGCAGCAGCTGGAACGGCGGCGTGGTCCACCGATGGGCGCGTCCGTAGACGATGCAGGCGGCCCAACAGGCCGCGGCCAGGAGGATCAGACCGTGGCCGCGCACCACGTCGGCATCGCGCCAGTCGACGGCCGCGGGCTGCAGCAGCACCAGCAGCCCCGCCACGCCGAGCCCCAGGCCGGCGGCGCGGCGCGCGGTGAAGGCTTCGCCGAGGAAGAAGCGGGCCGCGGGCAGCACCCACAGCGGCGTGGTGTAGGCCAGCACCACCGAGCGGCCCGCGCTCAGGTACTGCAAGCCCAGCGCGGCCAGCACCGAGAAGGCCACCATGTGCAGCAGGCCGACGCTCAGGATCACCGGCAGGTCGTGCCGCGTGGGCACGGCCAGCCGGCCCGAGGCCGGCAGCACCACCCACAGCACGATGCACGCCGGCACCATGCGCAGGGTGGTGGCCCAGATCGGCGTCACGTGTTCCAGCACCACCTTGCCGACGCTCCAGTTGACGCCCCAGGCACCGATGACGATCGCGAGGAGAAGGACGGCGGTGCCGCGCGGCGAGGCGTTCGAGGACATGGCTGACGGTGGGCAGGGGATGGAGCGGAAGCCGCTCAAGATAAGCCGGTTCCCCTCCCTTCGCCAGCGATCCTTCTCTACACTGGCCGTGAAATCAATTCACACCATGGACCTCCAGCAACTCCCCCCGCTGACGGCCCTGCGCGCCTTCGCCGCGGCCGCGCAGGCCGGCAGCGTGGTCGGCGCGGCCGACAAGCTCAGCGTCACGCACAGCGCGGTGAGCCACCAGCTCCGGCTCATCGAATCGTGGCTCGGCTGCAAGCTGTTCGACCGCCATGCCGCGGGCGTGACGCTGACCGACGCCGGCCGGCGGCTGTTCGCGAGCACCGCGCGGGCGCTCGACGACATCGGCACGGTCTGCGCCGAGATCCGCGGCCAGCGGCCCGCCACCGCGCTGACGCTGGCCTGCCCCGGCAGCTTCATGCTGCAGTGGCTGATCCCGCGGCTCGACGATTTCGAGGCGCGGCATCCGCAGGTCGTGCTCAACCTGCAGACCGGCAGCGACCTCGGCCGGCTGCGCGCGGGGCATATCGATGCGCTGGTCTACTGCGGCCGAGGGACGCATCCGCGCGAGGTGAGCGAGATCCTGCTGGCCGACAACGACATCGGGCCGATCTGCACGCCCGCGCAGGCGAAGACGCTGGCCCGGCCACGGGACGTGCTGTCGCACGCGCTGCTCGGCACCGAGTCCTATCCGGCCGGCTGGACGATCTGGGCGCAGGCCAATGGGCTGGACGCCGCGCGACTGCGGCCGCGGCGTTCCTTCGGCCAGTGGATCTACATGATCCAGGCCGCCATCGCCGGGCTCGGCGTGGGCATCGCGCCCTCCGTGCTGGTGCGCGAGGAGCTCGCGCAGGCGCGCATCGCGGCCCCGCTCGGCTTCGTGCCCAGCGGCGACCGCATCTCGCTGTGCGTGCTCAGGCGCCGCGCGCAGGAGCCGGCCATCGCCGCGCTCGCCGACTGGCTCGGCACGCTGCACGGCCAGCCAACGGCTGGTTGATCCCGCGGCCGCGCACGCCTACACGATGCCGTGCAGGCACATGTCGCTCGCCTGGTCGGCCAGCGTCTCGAGGCTCAGGCGCCCGGTGGGCTGGTACCAGGTGTAGGTCCAGTTCAGCATGCCGTACATCAGCATCGCGTGCGTGGTCGCGGCCTGGCGGTCCTTGAACTTCTGCGCGTTGATCTCGCGCAGCAGCGCGCACAGGAAGCCCACGAGCTTCTGCTCGTTGGCATTCACCTGCGCGCGCACCTCCTCGGGCAGGTGGTAGACGTCCTCGATCAGCACGGTGTGGCGGTCGCGCTGCTCGTAGTAGTACTTGAGGTGCGCGAGGAAGTAGTTGCGCAGCCGCGCGCGCGGATCGATGGGCGCCGACACCAGGTCCGAGGCGATCGCCACCAGCGCGCTCACGTGCTCGCCGAGCATCTCCGCGAGCATCGCTTCCTTCGACGGGAAGTAGTGGTACATGCGCGACTTCGACGCGTTGCAGGCGGCGCCGATGTCGATGATGTTGGTGTTGCGAAAGCCGTTCTTGGCGAAGAGGGACGCGGCCACGTCGAGGATCGTGGCTCGGATGTCGTCGAAGTTCTCGGATTTGGTTCTGGCCATGTCGGCATCGCCCGCAAAAGAAAAATGGTTCGTTCGAAACACCCGCGCATCGCGCATGTTTCGTCCGCCTGCCCTGTACGCAGCCGGGCGAAACAGCGAAATTTATTCCGTCCGGACGGCCTACTCTAACCGAGGCCTCGCGACCTCGCGGCGGGGCCCTTCCTGATCTCCCGATCCACCCGCCCCACGGAGCCGCGCATGAATCCCTCGCCACGCCTCGCCCTCGCTTCGCTCGTCGTCGCCATCGCCACCACCGCGCAGGCGCAGGATGCGCCCGTGCGCATCGGCATCGCCGCGCCGCTGACCGGTGCCATCGCCCATCTCGGCAAGGACATGGAGAACGGCGCGCGGCTCGCCATCGAGGACCTCAACGCGCAGGGCCTCGCGATCGGCGGCCGCCGACTGCGCTTCGAGGCAGTGGTCGAGGACGACCGGGCCGATCCCGCCAGCGCCACCACCGTGGCGCAGAAGCTGGCCGACATGCAGGTCAACGGCGTCGTCGGCCACCTCAACTCGGGCACCACCATTCCCGCGGCCCGCGTCTACAACGACGCCGGCATCCCGCAGGTTGCACCGGCCGCGACCAACCCGCAGTACACGCGCGCCGGCTACAAATTCGCCGCGCGGCTCATGGCCACCGACGTGCAGCAGGCCGATGGCATCGCCGGCTACGTCGCGCGCACGCTGAAGGCGAAGACCGCCGCCGTGATCGACGACCGCACCGCCTACGGCCAGGGCCTGGCCGACCAGGTGGTGGCCGACCTCGGCAAGGCGCAGGTCAAGGTGCTCAAGCGCGAGTTCGGCACCGACCGCGCGACCGACTTCTCGGCCATCCTCACCACCCTGCGCGGCCTCAAGCCCGACGTGATCGTCTACGCGGGCGCCGACGCGCAGGCCGCGCTGGTCAACCGGCAGATGAAGCAGCTCGGCCTGAACGCGACCTTCATCGCGGGCGACGGCGTGTGCACCGGCGAATGGAGCAAGCTCGCGGCCGGCGCCAACGAAGCCGCCTACTGCTCGCAGGCCGGCGCGCCACGCGAGGCCATGGCCGCCTTCGCGGCCTTCAACCAGCGCTACAAGGCGCGCTTCGGCACCGACGTGATCGTGTTCGCGCCCTATGCCTACGACGCGGTGATGGTGCTGGTGGAAGCGATGAAGAAGGCCGGCTCCACCGATCCCGCGGTGTACGGACCGAAGCTCGCGGGCGTGACGCTCACCGGGTTGATCGGGCCGATCGCCTTCGATGCGCGCGGGGACAACCTGCGGGGCACGGTGACGATCTATCAGGTGCGTGGGGGGAAGCTGGTGGTGGCGCCGTAGTGCTCGGTCCTACTTCGTGAACCCCTCGCGCTTGCGAATCTCATCGAGGTAGTTGTAGATCGAGAAGCGCGACATGTCGAGCGCCGCCGCCGCGCGGCCCACGCTGCCCTTCACGATGAAGAGGCCGCGCCGCAGCATCTCCTCGACGGCGTGCACCTTCTCCTCCTTGTTCATGAGCTGCACCGGCTTGCCGAAGGTGCGGATCGCCGAGCGGATGATCTCGCCCATCAGCAGGTCCATGTCGGGCGATTCCTCGCGCGACTCGGGCGCCGCCGCGGGTGCGGGCGCGCCCTGGATCGCATGCTCGAGCCAGGCGTGCGCGAGCTTGAACACGGTGAGGTCGGCGTTCATGCACAGCGCCGCGAAGGGCGTGCCGTCGGCATCGCGGTAGATCACGGTGGCCGACTTCAGCGGCGTGCCGGTGCCGGTCAGCGTGGGATAGACGTTGACCACCGAGTGGCCGCTGCCCGAGAGGTCGGTGGCGGCCGACCAGGCGGCGCCGAAGGCGCGGTCGTCCTTCGGGCCGCTGAGGATCGTGCTGCCGACCTTGCGGCCCGACACATGGCCGTTGGCGATCGCGACCACCGAGGCATCGGGCTGCGTCAGGTCGTGCAGCACCAGTTCGGTGTTCGGCCCGAGCATGCGCCCCATCATCTCCACCACGGGCTTGAGCACCTCGACGATGCGCCGGCGCTCCTCGGCGATGGCCGGCGACACGGTCGCGGCCTTCGAGGGCTTGGCCGCGCGCTGGCGTGCGCGCGGAGCCAGGGACTTCGGCGGCGGCTGCTGCGCGGTCGAACGGGAGCTGGAGGTCTCTGCGGTCTTGCGGGTGGCTGGCATGGACACGAAAGTCGAAGGAAGGTCGAAGGGGAGTGAAAGCCCTGATCTCCGATTTCAACAAATTGTTGAATACTTGATCTGGCGTTGATTCTGGCACATGTCTTGCGGGTCCGGCCGGCCCTGGGGTCCGCCCGAAACGACGCGGCAACTGTAGGGCAAGGTGCGCCCAGAAATTCAACATTTCGTTGATTCATCAACAAGAAATTCATATCATGCCGAGTTCGAACCATCCCGCCGCCGCCATCGCGGCGCCCCTGCCGGCCTCGCCGCCGGCCACCTCCCGCCGCCACTGGCTCAAGTCCCTCGGCGGCGCCTCCGTCGCGGGCGTGCTCGGCAGCCAGCTCGTCGCCTGCGGCGGCGGCTCGGGTTCGTCGGGCGGTTTCCTGCCCTTCGCCTCGGCCGCGCCGCCGCCGGCCCCACCGGGCGACACGCCCACCTTGCCGGCCAAGGCGCTGTTCCCCGGCGTGGCCGACCGCGTGTACCTCAACGGCGCCGCCGACCACCCGTGGAACCAGTACGCCACCGATGCGCTGAGCTCCTACGCGCAGTCCAAGCTCTCGCTCGCGAGCGGCAGCGCGACCGCCACCGCGAAGTTCGCGGCGCTGATCAATGCCGATGCCGACGAGATCGCCTACGTGCCCAGCACCTCGATGGGGGAGTACCTCGTGACGCGCGCGCTCGGCCTGCCCGAATCGGGCGGCCGCGTGGTCACCGATGCGCTGCACTTCGTCGGCTCGTTCTACATGTACGAGCAGTACCGGCTGCGCGGCCTCGACGTGCTCACGGTGCCGATGGACGCCAACCACCGCATCGCGCTGGCCGACCTCGACAAGGCCATCTCGCCGGGCACCAAGCTGGTGGCCATCTCGCACGTGTCGCTCTACAACGGCTTCACGCACGACCTCAAGGCCGTGTGCGACCTCGCGCATTCGCGCGGCGCGCTGGTCTACGTCGACCTGATCCAGTCGGCCGGCGCGGTGCCGGTGGACGTGAAGGCGGCGGGCGTCGACTTCGCGGGCTGCGGCACCTACAAGTGGCTGATGGGCGACTTCGGCTTCGCCTTCCTCTACGTGCGCAAGAGCCTGCTGCCCAAGCTGCAGCGGCCCTGGTACGGCTACCGCCAGACGCGCAACTTCGCGGCGCCGATCCTGCACGTCTATCCGCTCGACCCGCCCGGCAGCGTGCCCTACGAGAGCGTGCAGATCGATTCGGTGTCGGGCTACTTCAGCGGCTCGTTCCCGGCCTCCTCGATCGAAGCGGCCTGCGCGGCGTCCATCGACTGGATCCAGAGCGTGGGCGTCGACAAGATCCAGGCCTGGCGCAAGCCGATGACCGATGCGCTGCAGACCGGCCTGCGCGCCAAGGGTTTCCAGGTGGTGACGCCGCCCGACAGCAGCTCGCCGATCGTGACCTTCGCCTATGCCAATGCCGCGCAGCTCGCGAGCCGGCTCGCACCCGACAAGATCGAGATCACCCTGCGCGCCAACCATGCACGCATCTCGCCGTCCGTCTACAACGACATGAACGACATCGCCAGATTCCTCGCCGCGATCGGAACGCCATGAAACGCCACACCCTCTTCGGCGGCGCCGCGCTGGCCTGCCTCGTGCTCGCGACCAGCGCCTGCGGCGTCGCGCCGCGCCACCTCAACTCGGGCAAGGTGCTGCCCACCACCCTGCCCTTCTCCGAGGCCGTGCAGGTCGGCCGCACGCTCTACCTGTCGGGCCAGATCGGCAACCTGCCCGGCAGCCTCAAGCTGCCACCGGGCGGCATCGGTCCCGAGTCGAAGCAGGTGATGGAGAACATCAAGACCACGCTCGAGGCGCATGGCCACACCATGGCCGACGTGGTGAAGTGCACCGCCATGCTGGCCGACATGAGCGAGTGGGGAGCCTTCAACGAGGTCTACAAGGGCTACTTCACCGAAGGCCGGTATCCGGCGCGCAGTGCCTTCGGTGCGACCGCGCTGGCTTTCAATGCGCGGATCGAGGTAGAGTGCATCGCGGCGAAGTAGCGCCGCTCTGCTTCAGCGCCAGGTTCGGCCGGAATTCCGTCCAATGAGAGAAAAATGTGCATTTGTTCTAAAATGCACACTTCCACTCCAGGACCGTTGCATGCAAGTCGTGACCGCCACCGACGTCAAGAGCCAGCTTGGCGAGCTTTTCGATGCCGTCGAGAAGGATGAGGGCGCCAGCATCCTGATCGAGAGAAATCGCCGCCCCGCGGCGATGCTCTTGAATGCTCACGTGGCCGAGAAGGCCATCTTGGGGGCCTACGCCCACGGCGTGCTGCCGCGCGCCATCGCCATGCAGCAGCTCGGCCTGGACTGGTACGGCGATCTGCTGCAGCGTATGAATCTCCATGGCATCGAGCATCCGTCTGCCTCGGTCGAGGACGCGCGTGTCATGAAGCAAGCGGCGGATGACGCGCTGCGATCCCTGGATGAAACCGGTGCGTCTACCGCTCGCTCCAGGAAGGCGAGAGGGTAATGGCCGAGAAAATCCGCATCGTCCTCCCGGACACGGGCCCGCTGATCACGCTCGCCCACGCCAATGCGCTCGAAGTGCTGCTGGCCTTCGATGCGCAACAGGTCCAGCTCGTCGTCACCGACATGGTGGAGTTCGAGGCCACGAGGCATCGCAGCACGCGCGAGGATGCGCAGCGAATCTCCGACTTCCTCGAGAAACACGCCGGGCGGATCGTCATCGAGAAGACCGTCTTCGGACAGATGGCGATCTCAGCGGCGCGCATCTACGAGCGGTACATGGAAAGCCAGCAGTTGCGAGACTTCTACGCGACCAGCAACATGCCGGCTCCGTCACCGTTGGCACCCAACAGCGGAGAGCTCTCCATCAACAGCTACGTGTCCGAACTCATCGGACAACCGCCCGGGCCACCTTGCCTGGTCATCGCCGAAGACGACTTCTTCCTGCGAGCCACGCCCGGTGCGCTTCCTGGCAATGCACACATCATCTCGACGGCCACGTTGCTGGCGAAGCTGGAGGAACTGGACCCCCGGTTCAAGGCACGCGACGTACTGGACGCCGCAAGACACTACAAGGGCCGCGAGCCCAACCGCGCCACGGTCGACTCGCCAGCTTCCAAGGTCAAGGGCGGCAGCACCTGGGACGCTACCGTCGCCGCCGCCCAGTTGACCACCAAGCTCACGAAGAAAGGGAATCCCCGGATGAAGGGCTCGGGCAGCGGGTCATAAGCACCCGCTTTTGCCCAGCCCCCGGAGGTAGCTTCTCATTCAATCCTCGACGAACGCCTCTTCCCGCTTCGCCTTCACCGAAGGCAGCAGCACCACCACTAGCAGCAGCAGCGCCGCCGCGAGCAGTCCGGCCGACAGCGGCCGCGTGACGAACACGCTCCAGTCGCCGCGCGACAGCAGCAGCGCGCGCCGCAGGTTCTCTTCCATCATCGGCCCGAGGATGAAGCCCAGCAGCAGCGGCGCGGGCTCGCACTTGAGCTTGAGGAACAGGTAGCCCACGATGCCGAAGATCGCGACCATCCAGACGTCGAAGGTGTTGTTGTTCTCCGAGTACACGCCCACCGCGCAGAACAGCACGATCGAGGGGAACAGCCACTTGTAGGGAATGGTCAGCAGCTTGATCCAGATGCCGATCATCGGCAGGTTCAACACGATCAGCATCAGGTTGCCGATCCACATCGAGGCGATCAGGCCCCAGAACAGTTCCGGGTTGCTGGTCATCACCTGCGGGCCCGGCTGGATGTTGTGGATCGTCATCGCGCCCACCATCAGCGCCATCACGGCATTGGGCGGGATGCCCAGCGTCAAGAGCGGAATGAAGGAGGTCTGCGCACCGGCGTTGTTGGCCGACTCGGGGCCCGCCACGCCGCGGATGTTGCCCTTGCCGAACGGCACTTCGCCGTTCTTGAGCTTGATCTTCTTCTCGATGGTGTAGGCCGCGAAGGCCGACAGCAGCGCGCCGCCGCCGGGCAGGATGCCCAGGGCCGAGCCGAGGGCGGTGCCGCGCAGCACCGCGGGCGTCATGCGGCGGAAGTCTTCCTTGGTGGGCCACAGGCCCTTGACCTTGGCGGTGAAGACCTCGCGCTCGTGCTCGGGCACCGCGAGGTTGGCGATGATCTCTCCGTAGCCGAACACGCCCATGGCGATGGCGATGAAGCCGATGCCGTCGGTGAGTTCGGGAATGTCGAAGCTGTAGCGCGCCACGCCCGAGTTCACGTCTGTGCCCACCAGCCCCAGCGCGAGGCCGAGCAGGATCATGGTGATGGCCTTGAGCAGCGAGCCCGAAGCCAGCACCACGGCGCCGATCAGGCCCAGGATCATCAGCGAGAAGTATTCGGCCGGGCCGAACTTGAAGGCCAGTTCGGTCAGCGGCGGCGCGAAGGCGGCCAGGATCAGCGTGCCCACGCAACCGGCGAAGAACGAGCCCAGGCCGGCCGCAGCGAGCGCGGGCCCGGCCCTCCCCTTGCGCGCCATCTGGTAGCCGTCGATCACCGTCACCACCGAGGACGACTCCCCTGGCAGGTTCACGAGAATCGCGGTGGTCGATCCACCGTACTGCGCGCCGTAGTAGATGCCGGCCAGCATGATGAGCGCCGACACCGGGGGCAGCGCATAGGTCGCGGGCAGCAGCATCGCGATGGTCGCGACGGGGCCGATGCCCGGCAGCACGCCAATCAGGGTGCCCAGCAGGCAGCCGACGAAGGCGTAGACCAGGTTCTGCGCCGTGAAGGCGACGCCGAAGCCGATCGAGAGGTTGGTGATCAGGTCCATGGTTCTCTTGTCTTGTCTTTTCGTTCTTCTTGTAGCGAGATCAGCCGGCGATGAAGGTCGGCCAGACCTGGAACTGCAGCTTGAGCGCGACCACGAAGGCCAGGTAGCTGCCGAGCGCGAGCACGGTGGCCAGCACCGTCACGCCCTTCCAGCCGAAGTTGTCGCCCGCGAGGCTGGCAATGAAGGTCAGCGCATAGATCGCGACGATCAGCCCCATCGACGGCAGGCCGATGCTCGGCAGTCCGCCCAGCAGCACGCCGAAGGTGAGGTTGGCGCCGATGATGAACACCAGCGGCTTCCAGGCGATGCGCCCGATCGGCTCGCCGTCGTCGGTCTCCACCGACAGCGCCTTGAGTGTGATCAGCACGCCCATCAGCGCGATCAGGATGCCCACGATCAGGGGAAAGTAGCCCGGGCCCATGCGGGCGCCGGTACCGACGTTGTAGGTCGTGGCGCCCCATGCGAAGGCCACGCCGAAGGCGCTGAAGAGCACGCCCGAGCAGAAGTCTCTCTGACTCTTGATTCTCACCGTTGATGTCTCCTGGGATATTGCTGGGACCGCGGCGCGGCCCGTGCGGCTGGCACGAGAAAGTGCGAGCCGCCGATCCTAGGAATTCGCGGGGTTGCCGTGCGTGAACACAACATTGCCGTTCGGCAATGTGGCGCGCCTCAGTCCTCGCCGGGCAGGTCGATGCGCGCGCGCAGCCCGGGCGCGGCGTCCTCGAACGCGAGCTGGCCGCCATGCAGCGCGATCACCGCGCGCACGCTGGCCAGGCCCAGGCCATGGCCCGGCGTGCTGCGGTCGAGCCGGTGGAAGCGCACGCCGATGCGCTCGCGCTCCGCGGCCGGTATGCCCGGTCCGTCGTCCTGCACGAAGAGCTGCGCGCGGCCGTTCACGGTCCGCGTGCCGATGCGCACCACCGCGCCGGCGCCGCAGTACTTGAGCGCGTTGTCGACCAGGTTGGCGACCGCGCCCGCGAGCAGGTCGCGGTCGCCGAGCGCCGTGGCCGCCTCGCACGGTTCACGCCGCAGCGCGATGCCCTGCACCTCGGCCACGGCCTCGTAGAGCTCGGCCACGTCGTCGGCGATCACGTCGAGCGCCACCGGCGCGAACTGCTGGCGCCGCGCGCCCGCCTCCACCTCGGCGATCTGCAGCAGCTTCTCGAACACCACCGCGAGTTCCTCAAGCTCGCGGATCGCGGCCGCCACGGCGCCGCGCTGCGCATCGTCGGCCGGCAGGCCCTGCTCCACCGCGCGCAGCCGCACCAGCACGCGCGTGAGCGGCGTGCGCAGGTTGTGGGCGATGGTGTTGGAGACATGGCGCACGCCGTCCATCAGCGACTCGATGCGGTCGAGCATGGCGTTGATGTCGTGCTCGAGCAGCGCGAACTCGTCCTCCTCGCCCGAGGGCGCGACGCGCTCCTGCAGCTCGCCGGCCGCGATGCGCGCGGCCGTGCGCCGCACCGCGCCCACGCTGCGCTCCAGTTCCTGCCGGAACACGAACGTGCCGCCGATCAGCAGCAGCACCGCGACGATGCCGGCCGCCGCGCTCGCGCTCGCCACCAGCGACTCGATCGACTCCTGGTCGCGCAGGTCGTGCCCCACCACCAGCATGCCGCCGTCGGGCAGCGGCCGCATCACGAGATAGGCGATGGCGCCCTGGCCGCCGCGCAGCACGCGCCGGTGCACGCCGTCGCCCGCGTCGGGCGAACTCGAGGGCATCTGGTCGAGGTTGCCCGCGAGCTTGCGGCCCTCGCGGTCCACCAGCAGGTAGACCTCGTTGTCGGAATGGCGGTCGTCGGCCAGCAGGTGGGTGATCTCGCCCGCCACGCCCTCGGCGCCGCGCGCCTCGTGGCGCACCACCAGCTGCTGCACGTTGGCCGCCACCTGGCGCACCATGCGCTGCTGCAGCACGCCCACGGTCTGCATGTAGACGATCGCCAGCGAGGCCAGCATGGTGATCGCCACCAGCAGCCCGTAGTAGAAGGCCAGCCGGAAGCCGACCGAGCGCCAGAGCTGGCGCAGCGAGGGGATCATCGGCGCGCGGGCGCGGCGGCCGGCGCGGCTTCGGGTTCGGGCTCGGGCGGCGCCAGCCGGTAGCCCGCGCCGCGCACCGTCTGGATCAGGGTCGGCGCGCCGCCCGCGTCGAGCTTGCCGCGCAGCCGGCTCACCTGCACGTCGATGACGTTGGTCTGCGGATCGAACTGGTAGTCCCACACCGCCTCGAGCAGCATGGTGCGCGTGACCACCTGGCCCGGATGCATCATGAGGTAGGCCAGCAGGCGGAACTCGCGCGGCTGCAGCGCGATGGGGCGGCCCGCGCGCTTCACCTGCCGGCTCGCGAGGTCGATGGACAGGTCGGCCACCTCGAGCGTGCGGATCTCGGGCCCGGTGCGCGAGCGCCGCACCAGCGCCTCGGCGCGCGCGGCCAGCTCCGAGAACGCGAAGGGCTTGGCCAGGTAGTCGTCGCCGCCGGCCTTGAGGCCGCGCACGCGCTCGTCGAGCGCGCTCAGCGCGCTGAGCACCAGCACCGGCGTCTTCTTGCCGAGCGCGCGCAGGGTGGCGAGGATCGACAGGCCGTCGACCTCGTTCGGCAGCATGCGGTCGAGGATCACGAGGTCCCAGGCTTCGCTGGTGGCGCGCGCCAGTGCATCGGTGCCGTCGCGGCTGATCACCGCCACGTGGCCGAGCGCGCGGAAGCCTTCGGCGATGTAACGGGCGTTGTCGGCGTCGTCCTCGACGATGAGGCAACGCCACAGGGGAGTGGGATGGATCACGCCTGCGATTGTGCCGCTCGCCGCCGCCCGCCGCCCGCCGCTACAGGCCCGCGTCGGCGCGCGCGACGCGCACCACGCGGCCCTGCACCCCATCCACCAGCAGGTACAGCCCGCCATCGGGCCCCTGGCGGATGTCGCGGATGCGCTCGCCGAGTTCGGCGAACAGCGGCTCGCGCCGCACCACGCGCGGCGCGGCGTCCTCGCCGGCGAGCTCGATGCGCCACACGGCCTTGCCGGCCAGCGCGCCCACGAGCACGCTGCCCTTCCACTCGGGAAACTGGTCGCCGGTGTAGAGGATCAGGTTGCTCGGCGCGATCGCCGGCAGGCCCCAGTGCACGAGCGGCGGCGCGAGGCCGGCCTTGGCGGTGCCCTCGCCGATCGGCGCGCAGGTGTTGTATTCGCAGCCGAAGGTGACGAGGGGCCAGCCGTAGTTGCGGCCCTTGCGCACCACGTTGATCTCGTCGCCGCCCTGCGGTCCGTGCTCCGCCACCCAGAGCTGGCCGGTGCGCGGATGCACGAAGGCGCCCTGCGGGTTGCGATGGCCGAGGCTCCAGATCTCGGGCCGCGCGCCCGCGCGCTGCGCGAAGGGGTTGTCGGCCGGAATGCCGCCATCGGTGCGGATGCGCACCGTCTTGCCCTGGTAGTAGCCCAGCGACTGCGCGCGCATGCGGTCTTCGGGCGCATAGCGGTCGCCGAGCGTGAGGAACAGATGGCCGTCGCCCGCGACCGCGAGCCGCCCGCCGAGGTTCTCGCCGACCGCGATCTTCGGCGTCTGGCGGAACAGCACCTTGAGCTGCTCCACGCGCGCGCCGTCGTCGCTGAGCCGTGCCCGCGCGACCGCGATGCCGTTGCGCCCGGCACGGCTGCGGCGGCGATCGACCTCGGTGTAGCTCAGGTAGATGAGGCGGTTGGTCTCGAAGGCCGGATCGATGGTGACGTCGAGCAGCCCGCCATGGCTGCGCCGGTCGACGGCAGGCAGGCCACGCACCGGCGTCGAGACCTTGTCGCCCTGCGCATCCACGATGCGCAGGCGTCCCGCGCGCTCGGTCACCAGCAGGCGCCCATCGGGCATGAACTCCATGCCCCAGGGCAACTCGAGCCCGGCCGCATAGGTGCTGGTCTGGAAGGCGGTGGGCGCGGGCCCGCGCGCCGCGTCGGCGGCATGCCCGAGCAGGAGGCCCGCGCACAGCAGCCCGGCCCGCAAGCAGGTCGACAGGGAGGGACGGGGTGCGGTGTTCATGTCGAGCGGAACGGCGACCCCGTGACAGGGCAGCCATCGCTTCGGATCATAGGAACGATCGGGCGCGCACGACCGCCGCGAACATTACCGTTTGTCCATGTTCGGCCGCTCGCTACTCGGGGGCGATCAATTTGTTGCACATCTCCACCAGCCGTGCGGCCGCGGGCGAAAGCGAATGGCCACGGATCGTCACGATGGCGATGGTGCGGCTGAGCGCCGGGCCGATGATGCGCACCACCTTGAGCGGCGTGCGCCGCGGCAGCGCCACGCGCGGCAGCAGCGCGATGCCCAGGCCCGCCTCGGCCATCGCGATCAGCGTCGTGACCTGCATGAACTCGTAGTTGCTCTCGTGCGAAAGGCCGTTGGCCTTGAGGGCGTTGTCGACATGGTCGCGAAAGGCGGTCGAGCTCGACAGCTTGAGCAGCGGCAGCTTCGACAGCTCGCGCAGCGAGATGCTCGCGCGACCGTTGTCCTGGTAGCCGCGCGGCAGCATCGCGCAATAGTCGTCGACGAAGATCGGCGCGAACTCGAGCTCGCCCTTCTTGTCTGGCACCGGCCCGATCGCGAAGTCGACCTCGCGCCGGCGCACCGCCTCCAGCAGGTCCTGGTTGGCGAGCTCGCGCACGTGCACGCTGATGCCCGGGTACTTCTTCGCGAAGGCCGTGAGGATCGCCGGCAGCCGCGTGCTCGCGATGGTCGGCACGCAGGCGAAGGACAGGTGGCCCTGCTGCACGTCGGCCGCATGCTGGATGTGCGAGAGCCCGACCTCGAGCTCGGCCAGCGCCTTGCGCGCGCTGATCAGCAACTGCTCGCCCTCCTGCGTCAACGTCACCTTGCGCGTGGTGCGCTGGAACAGCGCCACGCCGAGCTGCTCCTCGAGCTGCTTGACCTGCATGCTGACCGCGGGCAGCGAGCGGTTAGTCTCCTCGGCCGCCTTGCGGAAGCTCTCGTTCTGCGCCACCGAGAGGAAGGTGCCGATCAGCTTGAAGTTGATGTTCATGGGGCGATCCTGCGTCATTCCAAAAGTCTGAACAATGCCTAAGATTATTTGAGTTGTGGCCATGCGAGGTCAAACCTAGCATTCGAGCCATCCCAATGACTCCGACGAGTCGCGAGAGAGGCAAGATCCGATGACCGCACCCCAGATGACGCTCGTGGCCTTCCTGCAGGCGCAGAACTGCTCGAACCTGGTCGCCTCGTGGCGCCACCCCGACACCGAACTCGGCTATGGCACGCCGGCCTACTACCAGAACATCGCCCGCACGCTGGAGCGCGGCAAGTTCCAGATGGCCTTCTTCGACGACCGGCTCGCGATGCCCGACCGCTATGGCGACGACCACCGCGACACGGTCGAGCACGGCGTGCGCGCGGTCAAGCTCGACCCGATCTCGGTGGTCACGGCCATGGGCCTGGCCACCGAGCGCCTGGGCCTGGGCGCCACCTACTCCACCACCTACTACGAGCCCTTCCACGTGGCGCGCGTGTTCGCCACGCTCGACCTGCTGACGCAGGGCCGCGTGGCCTGGAACGTGGTGACCTCGCTCAACAACTCGGAGGCCGCGAACTTCGGCGCGCAG
This sequence comes from Variovorax sp. FG153, assembly GCF_057809595.1. NCBI lineage: Bacteria > Pseudomonadati > Pseudomonadota > Betaproteobacteria > Burkholderiales > Comamonadaceae > Variovorax > Variovorax sp. FG153. Next base: position 79,436 of record NZ_JBMDKG010000028.1, on the reverse strand, counting down.
GAGCACCTCGCGCACGACCTGCGCTACGAACGCGCCGACGAGTTCCTGGAAGTGGTGCTCGGTCACTGGGACACCTGGCAGGAAGGCGCCGTGCTGCACGACAAGGCGAACGGCCGCTTCGCCGACGCTTCCAGGGTGCGCCGCCTCGACCACAGCGGCAAGTGGTTCAAGTCGCGCGGACCCTTCACCGTGCCGCGCTCGGCGCAGGGCCATCCGGTGCTGATCCAGGCCGGCCAGAGCGGGCGCGGCAGCGAGTTCGCGGCGCGCTGGGGCGAGCTGGTGTTCGTGATCTATCCGAACATCGACGTGGCGCGCAGGTCGTACGCCGACTTCAAGCGCAAGGTCGCGGCGCACGGCCGCGATCCGGCGCAGGTCAAGGTGGCGCCCGCGGTCTACGTGATCGCGGCCGAGAGCCGCGCCGAGGCCGAGGACAAGAAGGCCGCGATCGATGCGCTCGTGAAACCGGTCGACGGCCTCGCGCTGCTGTCGGAGGTGCTGAACTTCGACTTCGCGACCAAGCGGCCCGACGAGCCCTTCACCGACGAGGAGCTGGGCTCGATCACCGGGCTGCGCGCGATCCTCGACCGCGTGATCGCGCAGAGCGGCCTGGCACGGCCGACGCTCGCCGACTTCCTGCGCTTCAGCGGCCGCGGCACCACCGACGAGCTCGCCACCTTCGTCGGCAGCAAGACCGACGTCGCCGACCAGATGGAGCAGTGGTTCCGCACCGGCGCCTGCGACGGCTTCGTGCTCGCGGCCACCAGCATGCCCGGCAGCTACGAGGACTTCGTGCGGCTGGTGGTGCCCGAGCTGCAGCGCCGCGGCGTCTTCCACCATGACTACGAGGGCCCGACCCTGCGCGACAACCTCGGCCTGGCGCGTCCGGCGGCGGGCGACTGGAAACATCTCTACCGCTGACACGAGGAGCACCCCATGGAAGCCAGCGCCTACAAGCAACTCATGAAGCATCACGCGGGTGCGCCGGTGGTCATCGCCACCGGCCGGCCCGGCGAGCGCACCGGGCTCACCGCCACGGCCTTCTGCTCGCTGTCGGATTCGCCGCCCACCGTGCTGATCTGCGTCAACCGCGGCGCGAGCGCGCACCCGGTGATCGAGCGCACGCGCGCCTTCTCGGTGAACCTGCTGCGCGACGGCCAGGCCGACATCGCCGCGCGCTTCGCGGGCATGACCGGCCTGAAGGGCGAGCAGCGCTTCGAGGGCGGCGACTGGACCGTGCAGCAGACCGGCGCGCCGGTGATGGCCGATGCGCTCGCCAGCCTCGACTGCGAGCTGCTGCAGGCGCACGACCACGGCACGCACTCGGTCTTCATCGGCCTGGTGCGCGAAGTGCACAGCGATGGCGGCGCCGATCCGCTGATCTATTTCCGCGGCAGCTTCAGCGCGCTGCGCGAGCGCGCTACAGCGGCCTGCGCGGCCTGACCGCGCCCGGAAACCCGCCCGGCGACCCGCCGGGACATCCGACGACAAGAACAGGAGACAGCCATGAAGAGAAGAACCCTGCTGCAGGCAGGCGCCGCGGCCGCCTGGCCGCTGGTGCACTCGGGCGCCGCGCGCGCCGAGGCCGGCTACCCGAGCAAGCCGGTGCGCATCCTCGTGCCCTACACCACGGGCCAGTCGGCCGACCTGTTCGGCCGCATGGTCGCGATCGAACTCGGCAAGCTGTGGCCGCAACAGGTGTTCATCGACAACAAGGGCGGCGGCGCCAGCATCCCCGGCATGCTCGCGGGCCGCAATGCCGCGCCCGACGGCTACACGCTCACGGTCGGCGGCAGCGGGCCGATGGCCATCAACCCCGGGCTCTACGGCAAGAAGCTGCCCTACGACCCGCTGGCCGATTTCATCCCGGTGCACGGCCTGTTCCTGTCGCCGCTGGTGGTGCTCGCCAATCCCTCGGCCGGCATCGATTCGTTCAGGCAGCTGGTCGAGTCCGCGAAGCGCAAGCCCGGCACCGAGAAATGGGGCGTGGCCGGCCTGGGCACCTCGCCGCACCTCGCGGGCGAACTGATCAAGGCCAAGGCCCGGATCGACGTGGTGGCCGTGCCCTACCGCGGCAGCGGCGTGATGCTCAGCGACCTGCTGGGCGGACAGGTCACGCTGGGCGTGGACACGGTCTCAGCCGCCATCTCCTACGTGCGCAGCGGGCAGCTCAAGGCGCTCGCCGTCACCTCGGCCCAACGCGTGCCGCAGCTGCCCGACGTGCCGACCGTGGCCGAGAGCGGATTTCCTGGCGTCGAGGCCGTCGGCTGGGCCGGCTTCCTGCTGCCGCTGCACACGCCGCCGGCCGTGGTCTCGGCCGCCGAGCAGGGCATCCACCGCGTGATGTCCGACCCCGCGATCCAGGAGGCGATGACGCAGCGCGGCGCGCTGCCCGACCTGCGCGGCGGCGGTGCCTTCGGCGCCTTCGTCAAGGCCGAGGTCCCGAAGTGGACCGAGCTGATCGTCGCCAACGGCATCAAGGTCGACCAGTAGGCCGGCCGCAATCCCACACCCTTTCATCCGCCACAGGAGCCTTCGTGTCCGCCACCCTCACCCCGCTGCGCCGCCAGCGCCTCCAACGTTCCGAACTCGCGGTGCCCGCCACCTCGGAGCGCTTCTTCGCCAAGGCCTGCGCGAGCGATGCCGACGTCGTCTTCCTCGACCTCGAGGACGCGGTGGCCGACGCCTTCAAGGACCAGGCCCGGCGCCAGGCCGTCGAGGCCCTCAACGCGCTCGACTGGGGCCGCAAGAGCATGGCCGTGCGCATCAACGGCCTCGACACGCCCTGGGCCCTGCGCGACCTAGTCGACATCGTGGGCGAGTGCCCGCGGCTGGACATGGTGCTGCTGCCCAAGGCCGGCACCGCCTTCGACGTGCAGTTCGTCGCGCAGGTGCTGACGGCCATCGAGCGCGAGAAGGGGCGCGACAAGCGCGTGGGCATCGAGGTGCTGATCGAGACCTCGCAGGGCGTCGCGCATGCCGAGGAGATCGCCGCCTCGTCCGACCGGCTCGAGGCGATGATCTTCGGCGTCGGCGACTACACGGTCGACATGCGCACCAACGACTTCGTGTTCGGCACGCCGAGCGAGCGCTATGCGGTGCTCACCGCCCCCGACGCGCAGGGCGTGCGCCACCGGCACTGGAACGACCAGTGGCACTTCGCGCTCGCTCGCATCGCCAATGCCTGCCGCGCCTACGGCGTGCGCGCCATCGACGGCCCCTTCACCGACTTCGGCGATGCCGAGGGCTACCGCGCCTCGGCCACGCGCTCGGCGGCGCTGGGCTTCGAGGGCAAGTGGGCCATCCATCCCTCGCAGGTGGCGATCGCCAACGAGGTCTATTCGCCCTCGGCCGAACAACTGGCCTGGGCCGACAAGGTGCTCGGCACGCTCGAGGCCGCGGCCGCGCAGGGCAACGGGGCCATCGGCGAGAAGGGCGTGCTGATCGACCTGGCCCATGCCAAGCTCGCGCGCTCGCTGCAGCAGCGGCAGGCCACGATCGAGCGGCGCTGAAATGAAAACGGGATCGGGCAGCCGAACGCAGAAGAAATACAAAAGCTGCGCAGAAGTCGCAGAAGAAAGCAGAAAAATTTGTCTCTCCTTCTGCGACTTCTGCGGAACCTTCGCGACTTCTGCGTTCGGCTGTCCGCTTCCCTCTGCAATGGACAGCTGAGATGGAAAAAACCCCTACCGCCCCCCTGGCCGGCGTGCGCGTGCTCGACATCGCGACCTTCGTGGCCGCGCCCTTCAGCGGCACGATCCTCGCGGACTTCGGCGCCGACGTGATCAAGATCGAGCAGCCCGAGGGCGGCGATCCGCTGCGCAAGTTCGGCACGCCCACGGAATGCGGCGACACCCTGGTGTGGCTCAGCGAGGCGCGCAACAAGCGCTTCGTGACGCTGGACCTGCGCGTGCCCGAGGGTCGCGAACTGTTCCTCCGGCTGGTGGCGCAGTCCGACGCCGTGCTCGAGAACTTCCGCCCCGGCACCATGGAGCGCTGGGGCCTGGACTTCGAGACCTTGCGCCAAGCCAATCCGCGCATCGTGCTGCTGCGCGTGAGCGCCTACGGCCAGACCGGCCCCTACCGCGAGAAGCCCGGCTTCGCGCGCGTGGCGCACGGCTTCGGCGGGCTCTCGCACCTCGCGGGCATGAGCGACGGACCGCCCGTGGTACCGGGCTCGACCTCGCTGGCCGACTACATCTCGGGCCTGTGGGGTGCGCTCGGCGTGCTGCTGGCGCTGCGCGTCGCCGACCGGACCGGCGAGGGCCAGGTCATCGACGTCTCGCTCTACGAATCGATCTTCCGGCTGCTCGACGAACTGGTGCCGGCCTACGGCAAGTTCGGCGAGGTGCGGCAGCGGCTCGGCGCCGACGTGCCGCACGTGGTGCCGCATGGCCACTGGCAGACGGCCGAGGGCAAGTGGGTGGCGCTGGCCTGCTCGAGCGACAAGATCTTCGAGCGCCTGGCCCACCTGATGGAACGGCCCGAGCTCGTGGCGCCCGACCGCTTCGCCACCAATGCGCAGCGGCTCGCGGGCCGCGCCGAGATCAATGCCGCCATCGCCGGCTGGATCGGCCGGCTCGAGCTCGACGAGGCGGTGGCGCGCTGCGACGCGGCCGGCGTGCCCTGCGGGCCGATCATGGCGATCGACGACATCTTCGCCGACCCGCAGTACGCGGCACGCGGCAACCTGCAGCGGGTGCAGGACCCGCGCGTGGGCGAGCTCGTGGTGCCGGCCGCCGTGCCGCGGATGTCGAAGACGCCGCCGCTGCTGCGCCACCTGGGGGGCGCACTCGGCGCGCACACGCAGGAGGTGCTCGGCGAACTGCTGGGCCTCGATGCCGAGGCGCTGGCGCGGCTGCGTGCCGCCCATGCACTGTGACCCGGTCTCCTTTCATCCACGACAAGCGCTCATGCAATCCACGCCCGTTCATCCCTCCGCCGCGCTGTTCTCCGGCGAGAAGCTCGTTCCCGCACTCGCGCCCTGCGAGCACTACGCGGGCAGCGAGAAGCTGATCCACAAGGCGCTGCAGCTGCAGGCCGAGCTCGGCCCGGTCTTCGACCTGACCTGCGACTGCGAGGACGGCGCCGCGGCGGGCGAGGAAAAGGCGCACGCCGAGATGGCCGCGCGCGCCATCGCCTCGGATGCCAACCGCCACGGCCGGGTCGGCGCGCGCGTGCACGATGCCTCGTCGGCCTTCTGGCGCGCCGACGTCGACACGCTGGTTGGCGAGGCCGGCGACCGCCTGGCCTACCTCACGCTGCCCAAGGCACAGCGCACCGGCGATGTCATCGCCATGCTCGAACACATCGAGCGGCGCCGCGCGGCTGCGGGCCTCGCGCGCGCCATCCCGGTCCATGTGCTGATCGAGACCCATGGCGCGCTGCGCGACGTGTTCGAGATCGCGGCGCTGTCGGGCCTGGAGGTGCTCGACTTCGGGCTGATGGATTTCGTCAGCGACCACCAGGGCGCGATCGGCTTCGAGGCCATGCGCAGCCCGGGCCAGTTCGAGCATCCGCTGCTGGTGCGCGCCAAGACGCGCATCGTGGCCGCGGCGCTCGCCAACGGCCTCGTGCCGGCGCACAACGTGTCGCTGACGCTGCGCGATCCGCTCGCCACGCGCAACGACGCCTACCGCGCGCGGCACGAGTTCGGCTTCCTGCGCATGTGGAGCGTGCATCCCGATCAGATCCGGCCGATCGTCGAGGCCATGGCGCCCGATGCGAGCCAGGCCGAGCGCGCCGGCGCGATCCTGCTGGCGGCGAGCGAGGCGCAGTGGGGGCCGATACGGCACGAGGGCGAGCTGCATGACCGCGCGAGCTATCGCTACTTCTGGAGCGTGCTGCGCGCGGCCGAGGCCGCGGGTGTCGCGTTGCCCGCGCAGGTGCGCGAGCGCTTCTTCGCGGGCTGACGCGGCACGCGGCGAATAATCCGCGTCTTCGCCGCGATCGATGTCCAGCCCGGAACGCCGCGCAGGCGCATCGAAGGAACACGAGCGGTGAGAAGTTCGCGCAGCCCCCAGCCCTCCATCTCCCACGGCACGCAGAGCATCGAGCGCGCCCTGCGCATCCTGCGCGAACTGGCCGCGCGCGGCGAATTCGGCTGGCGTCTGTCGGACCTCGCGGCACGCTGCGAGGTCGACAAGGGCACAGTGCACCGCGTGCTCTCGTGCCTGGTGCGCGAGCGCTTCGTGCAGCAGCGCAGCACCGACAAGCACTACTTCCCCGGCCCGATGCTCTACGAGCTCGGCCTCTCGCTGCCCGGCTACGCGACCTTCCAGCAGGCCTGCGAGCGCCGCATGGCGAAGCTGGCGGCGCAGACCGAGGCCATCGCCTGGCTGATCCTGCGCAGCGGCAACGAGTACGTCTGCGCGGTGCGCCAGGGTTCGCTCGAGCTGCGCGGCCTGATGGTGCACGCGGGCACGCGGCGGCCGCTGTTCACCTCGGTCGGCGGCGTCGCGATCCTGCAGACCCTGCCCTCGCTCGAGGCCGAGAACATCCTCGCCGACAACATGCAGCAGGAGATCGCGCAGCGCGGCAGCGGCCGCCTCGACGCGCTCGAGAAGATGCGCGAGCGCTCGCGCCGCCATGGCTTCGGCGTCAACCTCGGCGACGTGGTGACCGGCGTGCATGCCTTCGCGGTGCCGGTGTGCGCGCACAACGGCCACGCGATGGCGGCGGTGTGCCTCACCGGGCTGGCCGAGCAGTTCGGCGAGCCGAAGCTGGCCGAAGTCCGCGCCGCACTCGGCGAAGTGGCCACGGCGGTGGAGCAGGATGCGCGCGAATTCCTCGGCGGTGTCATGCACATGGGGCACATGGGCGCGGGCGCCGAGCCTTGAGCACTGGCGCGCGACGCTACAAGTTCAAACTGTGAAACTCCGCTGCCCGGCCCTATGGGCAGCGAAAAGACCGCTCGATATTCTCGATCGCAGAGACAACTCACGACGAGAAACGATGAACGTGGACACTGCGGTCAACCTCGAGGACCTGCGCTCGATGGCACGGCGCAAGCTGCCGCGGATCGCCTTCGATTTCATCGACGGCGGCGTGGACGACGAGGACTGCATGCGGCGCAACCGCGAGGCCTTCCGCCGCTTCCAGCTGGTGCCGCGCTACCTCGTCGACGTGTCGCGGCGCGACCAGTCCACCGAACTGCTGGGCCGGCGTCATGCGAGCCCCTTCGGCATCTCGCCCACGGGTCTCGCCGGGCTGTTCCATCCGGGCGCCGATGAACTGCTCGCGCAGGCCGCGCGCGCGGCCGACGTGCCCTTCCTGCTGTCGAGCGCGAGCAATGCCTCGGTCGAGGCGGTCGCGAAGCTCGCGCCCGAGCATGTCTGGTTCCAGATCTACGGCACGCGCGAGGAGCGCATCAACGCCGATCTCGTCGAGCGTGCACGCGACGCCGGCGTGCGCACGCTCGTGGTGTCGGTCGACGTGCCGGTGAACTCGAACCGCGAGCGCAACCGGCGCAACGGTTTCTCGCGCCCCTTCCGGATGACGCCCGGCGTGGTGCTCGAGGCGCTCGGTCATCCGGCCTGGGTGCTGCGCTACCTGCGCAGCGGCGGCATTCCGATGATGAGCAACTGGGCGCCCTATGGCCGCAAGGGTGCCTCGGCGTCCGAGGTCGCAGACCTCTACGGCACGCTGACACCGGCGCCGATGATCACGTGGCGCACGCTCGAACGCATACGCGCGGACTGGAGCGGCCCGCTCGCCGTGAAGGGCCTGCTGCATCCCGACGATGCGCGCCAGGCCGCCGCGCTGGGCGTCGATGCGATCGTGGTCTCGAACCATGGCGGTCGCCAGCTCGACGTGGCGCCCACGCCGCTCGAGATGCTGCCCGCGATCCGCGCGGCGGTCGGCGAACGCGTGGAGCTGCTGCTCGACAGCGGCGTGCGCCGCGGTTCCGACATCGTGATCGCACGCTGCCTCGGCGCGCGCTTCGCGCTGTTCGGGCGGCCCACGCTGTTCGGCGCGGCCGCGGGCGGCGCGCGCGGCATTGCACGGGCGCTGCAGATCGTGCGCAACGAGATCGACATGGTGCTCGCGCAGATCGGCTGCGCCTCGTTCGACGCGCTCGACGCGCGCCATCTGCGCAGTGCGGGCGCCGAGGCCTTCGAGAACCCCTCCCCTCCCCTGCCCGCCATGCCGGCGGCCAACGGCACCGCCTTCGATCCACCGCGGGCGGCGACCTCACAACCATGAAGGAGACAACGATGACCTCACTCTTGCGCCTCGCGCGGCGGCTCGCCGCGCTGCCGCTGGCCTTCGCGCTGACCGCCGGCGCACTGGCCCAGGGTTACCCGAACCGGCCGATCAAGATCGTGGTGGCCTACCCGCCCGGGCAGAGCACCGACATCGCCACCCGCTACTTCGCGGCCAAGCTCTCGGCCGCGCTGCACGAGGGCGTGGTGGTGGAGAACCGGCCCGGCGCCTTCGGCAACATCGGCACCGCCTACGCGGCGCGCGCCACGCCCGACGGCTACACGCTGATCATGGGCGCCTCGGGCACGCATGCGATGAACCCGGCGCTCTACGACAACATCGGCTTCGACGCCGAGAAGGACTTCGATCCCATCGTCGCGACCGCCTTCATCCCGATGGTGATCTCGGTGCATCCCTCGCTCGGCGTGCAGACGCTGCCCGAGCTCATCAAGCTCGCGCGCAGCCGGCCCGACAAGGTCGACGTGGCGCTGCCCAGCGTCACGGCGCAACTGGTGCTCGAGATGATCCGGCGCCAGAACGTGCCGCTGTTCTCGATCAAGTACAAGGGTTCGGGCGAAGCGATGACCGCGCTGCTGGGCAACCAGGTGCCGGTGCTGATCGACACCGTGGCGGCCTCGCGCGCGCAGTTCGGCAGGATCAAGCCGCTGGCCGTGACCTCGGCCAAGGCCATGACCGCGCTGCCCGAGATCCGGCCGGTGGCCGAGCAGGGCCTCGACGGCTTCAGCGTGGTGGCCTGGAACGCACTGATGGCGCCGCGCGGCACGCCGGTGGAGGTGCGCGAACGGCTGGCCGCCGAGATGCGCAAGATCCTCGCGCTGCCCGAGACCGCCAAGGCCCTGCACGAGCTCGGCTTCGAGCCTGCGCCGCCGATGGATTACGCCCAGCTCGTCGCCTGGCTGCGCTCGGAACGCCTGACCGACGCCGAGATCATCCGCAGCGCCGGCATGAAGGCCGACTGACGCGCCGCCCCCTCTTTCCCCCTTTTTTCTTCTTTCATACACACCCAAGGAGACATCCCATGACCGTGCTCGCGCAAGAACTCAAGGTCCGGCCGCTGCATTCCGATTTCGTGATCGAGATCGACGAACGCATCGAGGACATCCTCGCCAACCCCGACGCCATCGAGCAGGTACGCCGCCTGTGGCAGGACGCGCCGGTGATCGTGTTCCCGCGCCAGTCGCTCGAGGAGGCCGACCAGGTGCGCTTCACCGAGCAGTTCGGCCGTTGCGAGAGCGCCAACCGCAAGGACATCCAGTCGCCCTACCACGACGAGATCATCTACTTCAGCACCCTGCGCTATGCCGACGGCCGCTTCGTCGGCGGCTTCGCGGGCGGCGACGACGTGGATTGGCATTCGGACCAGACCTTCCGCGTCAAGCCCGCCACCGGCGCGATGCTCTACGGCCTCGAGGTGCCCAAGGGCGGCGGCGACATCTACTGGGCCGACCAGTACGGCGCGTGGGAGCGGCTGCCCGCCGACGTGCGCGCGCTGATCGACGGCCGCACCGGCACCTACCGCTATGCCAAGCGCATGGCGATCATGAACACGCTCGAGCTCAAGGACAAGGAAAGCGCGCAGGCCAAGGAGATGGCGAAGCTGCCCGATGCCTTCCATCCCGTGGTGCTCACGCATCCGCTGACCGGCCGCAAGGCGCTCTATGCCGACCCGACCACGCTGGTGGCGATCGAGGGCCTGAGCGAGGCCGAGAACGCGCGCGTGCTGCCGATCCTGTTCGAGGCCGGCGGCAGCGCCGAGCTCGTGTACCGCCACAAGGTGCGCAACGGCGACCTGATGATGTGGGACAACGGCTGCACCATGCACCGCCGCGACGAGATGCAGCTCAACCAGCCGCGGCTGATGAAGCGCACCACCTTCCGCCTCGCGGCCGACGCCTACTGCGTGCCGCACTGAACGGGGAGCGACCGTGAACAGCTCCAGAGTGTTCCTGCGCGTCAATCGCGTGGAGGCGGCCCTGTGCGCGAAGGCACGCGAGGCCACGGTGTCCGACCTGCACGAGGCGGCTGCGCCGCGCGGCATCGGCGGCCTGATGTCCAGCCGCATGCGGCCGATCCAGAAGGGCGCGCGCATCGCGGGCCCGGCCGTCACGGCCTTCTGCGCCCCCGGCGACAACCTGATGATGCACCGCGCGCTCTACCTCGCGCAGCCCGGCGACGTGCTGGTGGTGGTCTGCGACGCCGAGACCTCGGGCGCCCAATGGGGCGACATGGCGGCACGCTATGCGCTGCGCAAGGGCCTCGCGGGCGTGGTGGTGCAGGGCTGCGTGCGCGACACCGACACGGTCGAGGCGTTGGGCCTGCCGGTCTGGTCCACGCATGTCCTCTCGATCCATCCCGACAAGTGCGGCCATGGCTTCGTCAACACGCCGGTGGTCTGCGACGGCGTGCTGGTGCAACCCGGCGACCTGGTCATGGCCGATGGCGATGGGGTGGTCTGCGTGCCGCGCCGCGAGGCCGGCGAGGTCGTCGAGGCTGCGCTTGCGCGCATGCGCAGGGAAGAAGAGATGGCGCTTGCGGTCGAGCGCGGCGAGGCGGTGTGGGACCTGGGCGGTTCGGCGGCGAGCTATGCGGCGATAAACGTCGAGGAGATCGATGCGGCGTTCGATGATGTGCGCTGAGGGCGTGGGCGATGCGGCTTCCGAGACGGTCCAGGGCGGATCTTTTTGAGGCCTTGTCGTGTCAGCCGGCCCGTGGAAGTCCTGCACTCGCAGGACGGCGCGGTATTCATCGACGACAACCTGATCGACCGATAGATCAAGCCCTGGAAACTCGGCACGAGGGGCTGGCTGTACGTGGACAACAAGTCGCCTGCGGCGCGCGGCGGCGATGATGAGCCTGGTGCGGGCTGCCAAGCTCAACGGCCGGGACCCGCGTGCCGAGCACGGCAAAATGCGACCAACGGCCGGCACCGGCCAAGAGCAGTCGTCGATGGAAAAGGTCCACCAGCTGTCGTCACTCGACTACTGAGCAACGCGCAGACGCCTCAACTCTCCATGCCGGGTGGCCAGTCTTCGTAGAAGCTGCTGCCTTCGGGGATCGGTCGTCCATCCATGATGTGTGCAGCCCATGCGAGTACATGCGCCATGTTCTCGGACCCACTTGGTGACAGTCCACATGACTCGGCAACCTCCCCCAGTCGCGCACGGCAGATATCGAGGTGGCGCCGGACCCTTTCAGGCCCACCGAGGTAGGAGTGAAATTCGTCTAGATCGATGCCTAGCCCGGAGATTCCATAGGTGCCAGCCACGCCGGCTGCATCCTCGTAGATGGCCATGACATCTTGGCCTTCAAGAGTCGCGACAGTCGTCAGCACTTCGCAAAAAGCATCTTTCATCCCATTGCTGACCCAGAGGTCCATTTTCTTGTTGATCAAGATGGGGGCGCCCATGGGGTTCTCCTTTGAATACGCCTTGGCGTTTGGGTTGTCAGGCCTCAGCGATGCTGGGTGCTCGCGGCTATCGCTATCAAAGTCGAACTCGATGGCGGCTTTGAAGAAGATGCTACATCCGCTTCGGGCCCCAAAGCCGTCATAGAGCTCGCTTGAAAGCGGTCATCCGGAAGATGCGCTTTGACCCTGTGGTAGCCGCTGCGCGAGCTGGTAGAAGGTCTGTCCACCAATGACGAAGCGACCTGAATCACCCGCGGAGATACGAGCCTCGGCAATTGAGGTTGCTTGTTCCATCTCTCCATTAAGACGATGGCAAATCAAGCGCTCCTTCCAAAAATTCCATGCGGTGTTCGGCACTCTTTTGAGGATGTCCACGTTGAAAGCTTCGCCCATTTTCATGAACGCATCGACAGTACGCAGTTGCTGATTGGACTCGACAGATGCAGTCGCTTCCAAAAGGCACTGGCGAGTAGAGTTCAACAGCCCCTCATCATTCCACTCTGCAACTCCAATCGAGCCTTCGTACAGGGCGATACTAAAGAGGGCGTACGCCCCATCGGCGCGAAGTCCCAAGGGTTCTTGCAAATTGGCTGTCATGCCCAAAATGTTCCATAGCTCTACGTCGAAGGCCATCGGCTTACATGACAGCCTGCGGTACAGCGTTTTCTCTTTCGCGTCGCCTGAAATCAAGAGCGAAAAGAACATATCCCCCTCAACGCGAAAAGCGTTATGGGCCTTCGTCTTCCAACCGAGCGTCTTGCCTTCGCGCTCGAGGCAAGCGCCAACCATCTTGTTGAGTTCGGATTGCTTCATGGGGTCTTGAGAGGGGTGAGGCCGACAGGCAGCTTCTGGCCGGTGACGGCCTTCTAGATATTGCGGTTGCGGAAGGCTTCTTCCAGCTGAGAAGCTAGTTTCTCCTGATGCTCATAGAGCGAGTCCGAAGTGCCGGTACTCTGCAACCACAGTTCCTTCGCTTCTGACAACGACAACCCGAAGCTCTCACGAACTGCTCGAATCGCAGAAATTGGATCCCCCGTGGATGCAAGGATCTGTTCAAAATGCTGCATCGCATCCATAGGTAGCTCCTGTGATTGATCGACTTTGCTTTACTGTAGCTGCCTGGGTGGCAACCTTGCTGCGTACGTGCGAACGTCCGCTTCGAGCGTCTTGGGTCTGCTCGCCGAATGACGGGTCATGGCCGACTGTAGCCGGCCGCGCTGCCGTCTTGAGCGGGCTCCGGGCGGAAGTGCGCATCGCCGCAAAACTGCGGCTCAGCAGTGACACTGGCTCCCGTAGTTGAGGACGGAGTCAATTGCGGACTCTAAGCTTCGGGGGCTCCATGATGGAACGCCGTAACCCGAGACCAGAACATGCAGGCATAGATGGGCGCCATTGAGGCTTTGCCCGTTTCAAATTCGAACTGAACTGACTCTTTGGTTCTTAGAGACGTCACCGTTGCGACTGATGTGCTCGGCGCGCTGGGAGACTCGCTGCGTTTGATGCCCTTGAAGTTGCCGAACTCGTGTTCGATTCCATACCTCGGGTCCAGTTCGCGCTGCGCTCCTTGGTACTGACTGACAACTCGCCGTGTGCTTATGAGCCACCAGCTTGAGTCGGAGAGAAAACCACTGGCAATAGGTAGTTCGCCTGGCAGGAGGTCAACTGACGATGCCAGCTTGGGATGCATGCAACCGATGACCGTGTGACTCCATTGATCTGGCGTCATTGAATGACGACGAACACTCGCAACGGCGATGTTTTGTGCCGCCAAATCGTTCATTGGTTTCGAGCTCATGATTCCTAGGGATGGTCTGCAGAACGCGAATGGCAATCGCGACTAAATGGATGGGGTGACGGCAGCCATTCTGGCGATCAGATCGAACAGCCCCCAGCATCGATCTGCTGCGCCAGACACCCACTACGCGGGCCTCGCGAGGCCGATTCGAGTGCTGCAGACGCACTCACCCCCTGGCTCCCATCAACTGTCTGCGCGCCATCCACAGATTCGACAGCGCAAACAGCGTGACAATCTGCGCCGTGTTCTTCATCAAGCCCCGGTAGCGAACCTTCGTGAACCCGAACTGCTGCTTGATCACTCGGAACGGGTGCTCGACCTTGGCTCGGATGCTGGCCTTCATCTTCTCCACTCGCTCGGCCACGAACTCGGATTCGATGAACGGATTCAACAACCTGCGTTTGCCCGGACGCATCGCTACGTGCCAGGTCGGCCCCACAGCCTCCGCTCGCTTGTGCACGCCCTGATAGCCGGAATCCCCGAACGCCGCATGTTCCTCGCCATGCAAGAGCGCACCGGCCACGTTGATGTCGCTGACGTTCGCCGCCGTGCCTACCACCGTGTGCACCAGGCCTGACGCGGCATCCACACCAATGTGCGCCTTCATGCCGAAGTACCACTGGTTTCCCTTCTTGAGCTGATGCATTTCGGGGTCGCGTTCGCCCTCGGCATTCTTGGTTGAACTGGGCGCCGCGATCAAAGTGGCATCCACGGCTGTACCCGTGCGCAGCATCAAGCCCTTGGCCTGCAGGATGTCGTTCACTACGCGCAGCATGTCAGCGGCCAAGTCATGCGCTTCCAGCAGATGACGGAATCGCAAGATGGTGGTCTCGTCGGGCAGGCGGCTCGCGCCGTCGCCCAGACCAGCAAACTCCCGGTACAGGGGAACGTCGTGCAACGCCTCCTCCATCGCCGGATCGCTCAGTCCGAACCACTGCTGCAAGTAGTGAATGCGCAGCATCGTCTCGATGGCAAATGGCGGGCGGCCAGTCTTGGCCCGCGGGCTGTGCGGCTCGACGATCTGTACCAGCGCCCTCCATGGGACCACCCGATCCATCTCATCGAGGAACTCGCGCTTGCGGGTCTTCTTCGTCGACAGGTTCAGGCCCAGGCCAAGCTGACTCGGCGGCGTTACGCGTTTGGCAATCATGGGGTCAGATCATGCAAGGCTTGGGCCGGTTTTGCAGACCATCCCTAGGGAAGAAGTGGGTGGGGTGCGGTGCCGTTTGGCATGAAGTTGCGGTAAGCGCCGATAAATGCAGCTTCTGTAATGCGTGGGGCACAGGGCTCGAAGAGGTGATGACGTGCGAGTCCTGATCGGCGTGGGCGCCGCTGGGGTGCGGGCAAGAAAAGACTTAGTCCATCCAGGACCGTGCGCGGCCCAGGTGTTCGCGGCACTCGCGCACTATGCGCTCCAGCAGTTCCTCGCAGTCGGGATGTCATCGATCTGCCCGATGCACTAGCAGGCCGAGACCACGCCATCCTTTACTGCGCCCGACTACAGCGCCGCGGCCACGCGCGGTGTTCCGCATGGCGCGGAACATCAGGCTAGTGCTGCGATGGCTCGCCTCCAAACTCACCTTCAAAACCATACGCCAGGTGTCAGCGTCGCAGCGATAGCAGTCGGTCGTCTGACCGAGCCGAACTCACGCTAGCTGATACAAGCAGTCGTTATCCCCCTCAATCGCCTGACACGTACGTCAACACCGTCCCCTTGCTTGGCCTGACCGTCGAAGATCCCCTGCTGACCGTAAACGTCCAATCTAACGAACAAGGTGACTGACCTGACTGTTTCGTCTGCTTGGTAGACTAAGCACGATTTAAAACGACTTTGAGATATTTTGAGCGCGAACGCCATGAGTGCCGAACCCTGGGTCACAGCCATTGATGTCGCTAGGCATCTGGGCGTTGTAAAGGACACCGTCTATCGTTGGCGCGAGCGCAAAGGACTCCCCGCGCACAAGATTGGGCGGCTGTGGAAATTTCAGCTGTCTGAGGTTGATGAATGGGTGCGTGCGGGTGGTGCTGATGACGGCGCGGAGAGCGGAAGCGACCATAAATGAACCCGGTGGGGGAAGGCTACGCGTGACAAAATCCGAGGCACAAACCCGGTCAGAGTTGATCGACCAGCAACTCGCTCAGGCGGGCTGGAACGTGAAAGACCCGACGCAAGTCGTCGAGGAATTCGACATCCTTACTGCACTGCGCGATGGGGTCGCGGAGCCGCGCACGTCCTATGAGGGCCACCAGTTCAGCGACTACGTCCTGCTCGGCAAAGATCGCAAACCCCTGGCAGTGATCGAGGCCAAGAAGACCAGCCGTGATGCTGCCGTTGGCCGTGAGCAGGCCAAGCAGTACTGCTACAACATCCAGAAGCAGCTGGGCGGTGAACTGCCGTTCTGCTTCTACACAAACGGCCACGAGCTCTATTTTTGGGATCTGGAAAACGCGCCACCACGGAAGGTGGTCGGCTTTCCCTTACGGGACGATCTGGAGCGCTTTGCCTACATCCGTCGTAATCGCAAGCCGTTGACGCAGGAGTTCATAAACACCTCGATTGCCGGTCGCGACTACCAGATCCGAGCGATTCGCGCGGTGCTCGAAGGCATCGAACAGAAACGGCGTGACTTCCTGCTAGTGATGGCCACCGGCACAGGCAAGACCCGCACCTGCATTGCCATGGTCGACGCCCTAATGCGGGCTAGACACGCAGAAAGAGTGCTATTCCTCGTGGACCGCATCGCCTTGCGTGAACAGGCATTGGCCGCCTTCAAGGAGCACATGCCCAACGAGCCGCGCTGGCCTAACGTGGGTGAAAAGCTAATCGCGACGGATCGCCGTGTGTATGTCGCGACCTACCCGACGATGCTCAACATCATCCGGGATGAGGCGCAGCACCTGTCACCGCACTTCTTCGATTTCATCGTCGTCGATGAAAGCCATCGCTCCATCTACAACACCTTCGGCGAAGTGCTGGACTACTTCAAGGCCATCACGCTAGGCCTGACGGCCACGCCGACTGACATCATCGACCACAACACCTTCCAGCTTTTTCATTGCGAAGACGGCATTCCCACGTTTGCCTACACCTATGAAGAAGCCGTGAACAACGTGCCGCCCTACCTCTGCAACTTCCAGGTCATGAAGATTCAGACCAAGTTCCAGATGGAGGGCATCAGCAAACGCACGATTTCATTGGAAGACCAGAAGAAGCTGATCCTTCAGGGCAAGGAAGTCGAAGACATCAACTTCGAGGGCACCCAGCTTGAAAAGCAGGTGATCAACAAGGGCACCAACACCCTGATCGTCCGCGAATTCATGGAGGAGGCCATTAAGGACGCCAACGGCGTACTGCCCGGCAAGACTATTTTCTTTTGCGCCACCAAGGCACATGCCCGGCGCATGGAAGAAATCTTCGACAAACTCTACCCGCAGTACCGCGGTGAACTTGCAAAGGTGCTGGTGTCGGACGACCCGCGCGTCTACGGCAAAGGTGGGCTGCTCGATCAATTCACCAACAACGACATGCCTCGCATCGCCATCAGCGTGGACATGCTCGACACCGGCATCGACGTGCGCGAAATCGTCAACCTCCTGTTCGCCAAGCCGGTCTACTCGTACACCAAGTTCTGGCAGATGGTCGGGCGCGGCACACGCCTGCTGGAAACCAACAAGCCCAAGCCCTGGTGCCTTGCAAAAGATGTGTTCCTGATTCTCGACTGTTGGGACAACTTCAAATACTTCAAGCTCAACCCCAAAGGCAAGGAGCTCAAACCGCAGTTGCCACTGCCGGTGCGGCTGGTGGGCCTGCGCCTCGACAAGATCGAAAAGGCCAAGGACAGCGGCCACGCCGACATCGCTGCGCGGGAAATCGCCAAGCTCCGCCTGCAGATTGCGGCGCTACCCAAAGACTCGGTGGTGATCAAGGAAGCCGCCGCTGCGCTGGCGCGGCTGGACGACGACAACTTCTGGATCCGCCTCAGCCACGACCGGCTGGAGTTTCTGCGCGCAGAAATCAAGCCGCTGTTCCGCACCGTGTCTGAGGCCGATTTCAAGGCCATGCGCTTCGAGCGCGACCTGCTGGAGTACTCGTTGGTCGTTCTGAGCGAAGAAAAGGAACAGGCCGATACTCTCAAGGAAGGCATCGTCGAGCAGATCAGCGAACTGCCGCTCTCCGTCAGCTTCGTCAAGCAGGAAGAGGCCCTGATCCGCGCCGCGCAAACCAGCCACTACTGGGCCAAGGCGGATGAAGACGCCTTCGACGAACTGGTCGCCAAACTCGGCCCGCTGATGAAATTCCGCGAGCAATCCATCGGCCAGGAACAAACCTACCTCGATCTGGCCGATGAACTGCACAAAAAGGAATGGGTGGAGTTCGGCCCACAGCACGAGGCGGTCAGCATTACCCGCTACCGCGAAATGGTGGAAAGCCTGATCGCCGAACTCACCGAGCACAACCAGGTGCTTCAGAAGATCAAGAACGGCGAGGCGGTGAGCAGCGAAGAGGCCAACGACCTGGCCGAACTGCTGCACGAAGAACACCCGCACATCACCGAAAACCTGCTGCGCCAGGTCTACAAGAACCGCAAGGCGAGGTTCATCCAGTTCATCCGTCACATCCTGGGTATTGAAGTGCTCAAGAGCTTCCCAGACGAGGTCAGCGCCACCTTTGACCAATTCATCCGCGCCCACACCACGCTCAGCAGCCGTCAGATGGAATTCCTCAATCTGCTGAAGGGCTTCATCATCGAGCGCGAAAAGGTGGAGAAGAAAGACCTGATCAACGCCCCCTTCACGGTCATCCACCCGCAAGGCATCCGTGGCGTGTTCAGCCCGCTTGAAATCAACGAAATCCTGCAGCTGACCGAACGGTTGGCTGCCTAAATAGCAAGGCACACCGTGCTGCAAAACAACCCCGAACTCAAAAGCAAGATCGATCAGCTCTGGAACAAGTTCTGGAGCGGCGGCATCAGCAACCCGCTCACCGCCATCGAGCAGATCACCTACCTACTGTTCATGAAACGGCTGGATGAGCTGGACCAGAAACGCGAGGCCGACGCCGAGTGGACCGGCGAGAACTACATCTCCAAATTCACGGGCACGTGGATACCGCCCGAATACCGCAGCCAGCCAGAGCCCGAGAAATTCGCCATCGACAAGCGCAGCCTGCGCTGGAGCGAATTCAAGCGCATGCAGGCCGAAGAGATGCTGCAGCACGTGCAGGGCAAGGTGTTCCCTTTTCTCAAGGACCTGAACGGCGCCGAATCCAACTTCACCCACCACATGAAGAACGCGGTCTTCATCATCCCCAAGCCCGCCCTGCTGGTGGAAGCGGTGAAGACCATCGACGACATATTCGAGGTGATGGAGAAGGACTCGAAGGAGAAAGGCCAGGCCTTCCAGGATATCCAGGGCGATGTCTACGAGTTCCTTCTTTCCGAGATCGCCACCGCTGGCAAGAACGGTCAGTTCCGCACCCCGCGCCACATCATTAAGCTTATGGCTGACTTGGTGCGGCCAGATGTTTCCGCACTCCTCCGTTCAAGTCCTGGGAAGCCTTTCAAGATTGCAGACCCGGCCTGCGGGACTGGAGGATTTTTGCTGGGCGCCTATCAGTATCTGGTAACGCAGCTCGCAACTGAATCTGGCACGAACGATATTGCTAGGGACGAAGACGGATTCAAACGAACGTCAAAGGCCGCAACGCTAACCACTGCTGTGCAAGTCAAGCTTGCCAGCTCACTTTGGGGTTACGACATCGACCAGACCATGGTGCGTCTGGGCCTGATGAACCTGATGATGCACGGCATCGACGAGCCGCACATCGACTATAAGGACACCCTCAGCAAGAGCTACACCGAGGAAGCCGAATACGACATCGTGATGGCCAACCCGCCCTTCACCGGCAGCATCGACAAGGGCGACATCAACGAGCACCTGCAACTGGCCACAACCAAGACCGAGCTGCTGTTTGTAGAAAACATCTATCGCCTGCTCAAGAAGGGCGGCACCGCCGGCGTGATCGTGCCACAGGGCGTGCTGTTCGGCTCCGGCGGCGCATTCAAAGCGCTGCGCCAGATGCTGGTGGAGCGCTGCGACCTCAAGGCCGTGATCACCCTGCCCAGCGGCGTGTTCAAACCCTATGCTGGGGTCAGCACTGCCATTCTGCTGTTCACCAAGGTCTGGGGCCCGAAGGACAAGGTCACCCAGCCCGCCACCGAAAACGTCTGGTTCTATGAGATGGCCGCCGACGGCTATTCGCTGGATGACAAGCGCAGCAAGCAGGAAGGCTACGGCGACCTGCAAGACATCATCGCCAAATACCGCGCCCGCAACCCGGCCACTGACACCGACCGCGCCGCCAAATGCTTCGTGGTGCCGCGCAGCGAGATTGCCGACGAGAAGAACAACTGCGACCTCTCGCTCTCACGCTACAAGCAGGATGTCTTCGAGGAAGTGCGCTACGACGCGCCGGGCGTGATTCTGGATCGATTGATTCAGGCCGAGGTGGGCGATGTGCACGAGGCGGAACTGGCCAAGGTTCAGAGCGGCATCGTGCGCGAGTTGTTGGAGTTGAAGGGGATCGTGGGATGAAGTTGCACCCCTTTTCCGAGGTCGTTACTGACGTCACTGCCAAATTCACGAAAATCAAAGCATCCGACTATCATGAGCAAGGTCAATACAAAATCATTGACCAAGGTAAAGGACCAGTTGCCGGCTACACAGACGACGCCAGCCTCGTTAATGGACACTTGCTTCCGGTAGTGGTTTTTGGCGACCATACGCGCGCCTTGAAATATGTAGATAAGCCGATTGCACTTGGCGCCGATGGTGCTAAAGCGCTATGGGTAAATCCAGACCTAGCGGACGCTCGCTATGTTTACTACTACCTACGTTCCATTCAAATCAAGGAGGCGGGTTACAGCAGGCATTTCAAGTTTCTCAAAGAGATTGAGATACCAATCCCTTTCAAGGACGACGCCCCAGACTTCGACGGTCAAATCCGCATTGCTCATCTGCTCGGCAAAGTTGAAGGACTGATCGCCCAGCGCAGACAACACCTTCAAAAACTTGACGAGCTGCTCAGGAGCGTGTTTTTGGCCTTGTTTGGCGACCCAGTGCGGAACGAGAAGGGGTGGGAGAAGCCTGAGTTCTCGGCGATCATCTCAAACATGCGCAATGGGTTATCACCATCAAAAGCAGGGACTCAGAAAGGACTCGTATATACGTTGTCTGCGATTACCGGAGAATCCTTCCAGGAAATATATAAGGAAGACATATTTTCACCAATTCATCAAAAATATTTTCCAACGCCGAATGATTTTCTTTTGTGCCGAGGGAATGGAAACCCGAGCCTGGTAGGCAAAGGATACTTTTTTCCATCAGCGTCAACAGGCGTAATCTTCCCCGACACAATAATTGCAGCTTCAATCCAGCCCGGCGCGATCAATAAATCATTTCTTGAAGCACTCTGGAAAACAAAGTTCATAAGACAGCAAATTGAAAAAAAGGCGAGAACCACCAATGGAGCACACAAGATTAACCAGAGTGCCATCGAAAATATAAAAATTATTCGACCACCCATTGATCTCCAAAATCAGTTCTCAGCCATTTTCAAAAAAGTCGAAGGCATCAAATTCCGCTACCAGCACAGCCTCGCCGACCTCGAAGCCCTCTACGGAGCCCTGAGCCAACAGGCCTTCAAGGGTGAGTTGGATTTGTCGCCGGTGGCCTTGCCTTCTGTCCCCATCGAAGGAGAAAGCCCGGTGTCCGCTGCCGTGCCTGCGCCCATCACCGCCCCGGTGATCGCGCTGCCCGAAACCGATTTGCTGTTGCCCGCACTGCAAGACCGCGCACAGCTTGCCCCCCTGCTGCGCTTCTGGCTGGAAGACTACCGCACGCAGTTGGGCCGTGCGGCTTTCTCCCTCGAACGCTTCATCGCCGCCGCGCAAGCCCGGCTGGCAGAACTGCACCCGGACAATGATTTCGAATGGGTTGCCAGCGACTACGAGTCCATCAAGACCTGGGTGTTCGAGGCCTTGGCCGCTGGTGCCCTGACGCAGGCGTTTGACGACGACGGCAACCGCGTCGAGCTCAGAGCCGCGGCTGAGCAAAGCCTGGCATGAAGCTGCTGCGCCTCAAGATCAACGACCCTGCAGGTTTTCGCAGCCTGCCCGGTGGTTTTGAGCACCACTTCCGCACCGAATGGAGCTTGCAAGGCGAGCTGGCGCAAGCGAACGACTTTGTGCCCTTCGTCTGCGCCGGGCCCAACGGCAGCGGCAAATCCAACCTGCTCGAAGCACTGGCGGCCATCTTCTTTCAGCTGGAGGTGCTGCGCGTGCGCCGCAGCTTTCTGCCCGAAGCCTTGCAGGACGAGGCGCTGGATGTCTCGCCCGTCGCCTTTGAGCTCGATTACCTGATCCGCGTGCCCGCCGAGTACCGCAGCCCCGACGGCCCACCGTGGGCAAAGGTGAGTGCGTGGAAGAACGCCGGCGAATCGGTGCGCTTTCTTTGGGAGAACCACGGCGACTTCAGCACCGATGTGTACGAGGCGTTCAAGGGCGGACACGCCGACATCCTGCTGCCGCAGTATGTGCTGGGGTATTCCTCAGGCGAGAACGAGATCCTCAGCCTGCCGTTCTTCAAGATGCGTTTCGTGCAGTTCGACGAGTACTGGAGCGCACTGACCCGGCAACTGAGCTACCCCGGCCACCCGGAGACACGGCTGGCCTATCTGGACAGCGGATTCAGCCAGGCCATCCTGCTGTGCAACCTGCTGTTTCAGGACGAGAGCACACTCCAGCCCTTCCGCGAGGATGTGGGCATCGAGGCCTTGCGGGAATTCCGCATCATTCTGCGCCGCCGAATTCCGATCGACGCAATACAACTGGAAGCCTTCGACCTCGCCGATGAAGATCAGAAGCGCGAGCGACGAAATCGAATACAGGCGGAAGCTCGAACACGCGGACTCTCAGAGTCTGATATCAGCCAGTCAGTTGATGATTGGGTTCGCCGCGAGATCATCAAAGACAACCCCGCGCTCTCGGAAACTGATGAGCCGGGAAGTACGCGCTATCGCCTGAATCTGCTGCAGCTGCTGGAGGCTGACGAGAAGTCCTCGCTGGTGGTGAGCGCCCTCAAGCGTTGTGCCACGCTGAGTTACATCGACGATGCCAGCGATGCGCTGATGTTCGACTACTGGGTGAATGAGGCGACCCGGCAGGCATTCCGCGAGAACTTCGATGGTTCGGCGCTGGCGTTGTTCCAGGCGTTTCAGGTTCTGTTGACGCTCAACCTGTATGCCGTCAGCGAGGTTCTGAAGGCCGATCTCTATACCTCGACCAGCCACTACGTCAGCGAGACGGTGCCAACCCTGGCATCCGACCAGCGCATCATGCGCTTCAAGTTCGTGCGCTTCACCAAGCAGGGGGTGGCCGAGCCGATGATGCTCAAGGAGTTGTCGGACGGCGAGCATCAATTGCTGCACAGTCTCGGCTTGTGCCTGCTGTTTCGAGAGACCAACAGCCTGTTCCTGCTCGACGAGCCCGAGACGCACTTCAACCCCGACTGGCGCGCCAACTTCATCAGCCGCTTGCGCCAGTGCTTGCCGGGTCATGGTGAATGCACGCAGGAAATGCTGATCACCACCCACACGCCATTTCTGATTTCCGACAGCAAGCCGGACAAGGTGCTGGTGTTTGCCAAGGACAAAGCCAGCGGCAAAGTCAGCATCAGCCACCCGCCGTACAACACGCTGGGCGCTTCGATCAACAAGATCACCATGAGCACCTTTGGCAAGCGCGAAACCATCGGCAGCCATGCGCAGGCCTTGCTGGACGCGTTGCGGGCCCGCTTTGAACAGGGCACCGAAGACAAGGAAGTCCTGATCACAGAGATTCATCAGCAGCTCGGTGACTCGGTAGAAAAGGTGCTGTTGATCAAGGCCATTCTCGATGGCGATCAGCCAGGTGATGAGGAGGCGCAGGACTAATGCTGTTTCCTTACACCTATGTCCCGCACCGGATGGAAAAGATGCAGGCATTCATCGACTTCATCTTCTATGCGGTGTGGTGCCAGGCACCGTCAAAAGGCCCCTACCGTCTGGAGCTGTTCGCCTGGAATCCTGAGCTGCTTGAGGTGATGACGGCGTTTCACTACGACGACAGCAAAGGGGCCGAGTTTTTCGCAGGACACGTAGAACGCATCTATGCACTCTTCGCGCCTTTGAGCGCTTGCCAGGTCGAGCAGCTTCGTCTGTGGTACAGGGCAAACAACGATGTGGAGCGCGTGTGTGCCAACGACCACACCATGTCGCTGAAGCGATACGCTGACTTTCCCATAGAACTCAAAGACCTGCGTGATCAGTTGGCGTCATTCTTCAAAGGACTGTATTCGCATGTGGATGTTGCCGCTCTGAGAAAAAAGTGCGGTGACATCGACGATCACTACCAGACCTTTGTGCAGACCAACAAAGCAGGCAAATGCCCGTTTTGCGGCATCAACGATTTGCTAGGCGAGTACCACAGCAAGCGAGAGGCCTATGACCATTACCTGCCAAAAGCGCTATATCCGTTCAACTCCATCAACTTCCGCAACCTCGTCCCGGCCTGTCACCACTGCAACAGCAGCTACAAGACCAGCAAGGATCCAGCCTACCTGCTCAAAGATCCAACGAGGGCTGTTCATCGCCGCCCCTTCTTCTATCCCTACAAGACGAAGCCTCATTCCATTGAGCTGCAAATAGACCTGCAGCATTCCGACATCGCCAAGCTGGCCCCGGCCGATATCACCCTGCAATTTGGCCCTGCGGCCATCGCGCAGGAGATTGACACATGGAAGGACGTGTACGGCATCGAAGAGCGTTACAAGTCGAAGCTTTGTACGGAAAGCGATGGCAAAGCTTGGCTCATGCAGGTGCTGGATGAATGGAGAGAGCTTGGGAAAGATCCTCAAGAGTATCTCAAGACGTTGGCGTTCAACACCCGGAAGCGCCCATTCAGCGACTGCAATTTCCTTAAACAGCCTTTTCTCGATGCCTGTCGAAAGAAAGGGATATTCAATGTGGAGCAAGCTGCATGAGTAGCGCAGGTCTAAACGAGTCTTCCGGTACAACCTGGTTCGTCGGGGCCAGCTTTGGCCATACCGACGACCAGAGTGCTCGCTTCCTCGAAGAGGGCATCTGGGAGGTCCGCAGCCCAAACCAGAAGGAACAAGCCCTGGTGCGATCCATGCGCCCTGGCGAGCGGATCGCCATCAAGGCGGCGTACGTGCGCAAGCGTGGGCTCCCCTTCGATAACCGCCAGCAGCCGGTGTCCGTCATGGGTATCAAGGCCACCGGCGTCATCACCGAGAACCCGCAGGACGGTGAGCGCGTCAAAGTGCAGTGGCACCCCACCGACGGCATGCGAGAGTGGTACTTCTCCACGTACCGCCCCACCATCTGGCGCGTTGTGCCCGGCGAATGGAACGCGGATGCGCTGATCGCGTTTGCGTTCGAAGGCAAGCCGCAAGACATTGAGCGATTCCGCAACGCACCGTATTGGAAGGACCGCTTCGGCACCCTGTTCCAGTGGGCAGACTTCTACGAGGCCATTGCTGAAAAGCTGCTGGCCTACGCAAGCGACCGCACACCCCTCATCCAGGGGATCCACCAGATTGCTCAGCGCGTCCAAGGCCTTGGCTATCTTCAGGACAAATTCCCTGACGGAAGCAACGGCCCGCTGCAGGACATCTGCCCGTTCACGGCGATGGGGACGTTCAACCGAGGCATGACGGACGCCAACCGCAAGCTTATTGCCGCAGAGCTCGCGAAGCTACTTGGTGTCACTGTCCCTGTGCCCGCAACGTTCGAAGGCATCCCCGTGCTCAACAACCAACGGTCCTGGTTCTTCCGCTACGCAGACAAGCGAGGAGCGGGAGACATTGATGCCCTGTGGCGTGTCTTCGCTGCGGGGCAGGCACTGGTTGAAGACGACGGACCAGGCACCCGCGACGAGTTCATAGAGGCCTATGATGCCGCCACTCGGGTCTGGGGTGTGGCGTGGAATCTATCCACTGGTTTGTATTGGGCTGCTCCCTGGGAGTTTCCGACGCTGGACAGCCAGTCGCGGCACTACATCCAGAAGCGCCTCGGCGTCCCGATCACCACACCAACGCCGCAAGCGCCTTGTGATGCGACCACGTATTTGCAACTTGCCGACGACTTACGTACGCGCTTCGCGGAGGACGACTACCCGGTGCACAGCTTCCCGGAGTTATCCCTGGCATCTTGGCAGTTCAAGGACGCAACGCCTCCACTTCAAGAGGATGACGCCACGCCGGGCATGCCCCACGATAACTCCGGCGATGAGCCTGCCGCCGAGGTCCTCCAGTCTCCGGCGCCCATCGTTCCCTACACGCTCGGCGACATCACGCGTGATGGCTGCTTCGTTTCGGAGCCAGAGCTTGAGCTGATGCTGGATCGACTGCGCACCAAGAAGAATCTGATCCTGCAGGGGCCGCCTGGCACCGGCAAAACCTGGCTGGCCAAGCGATTGGCGTTTGCCTTGATGGGGCAAAAGGACGAGAGCAAGGTCAGAGCCGTTCAGTTCCACCCGAATCTTTCGTATGAGGACTTCGTGCGTGGCTGGCGGCCTACTGGCGAGGGCAAGCTGACGCTCGCCGATGGCGTCTTCATGGAGGCCATCAAGGCTGCGAAGAAGGAGCCCGCTGCCAAGTTCGTCGTCGTCATCGAGGAGATCAACCGAGGCAATCCGGCCCAGGTGTTCGGTGAATTGCTGACGCTGTTGGAGGCAGGCAAGCGCACCCCCAGCGAGGCGTTGGAGCTGTGCTACCCGGATGCTGACGGCGTACGGCGGCCGGTTCACATCCCCGAGAACCTTCATGTGATCGGCACCATGAACATCGCTGACCGGTCGTTGGCGCTGGTCGATCTGGCGTTGCGGCGCCGCTTTGCGTTTGTTGGCCTCGAGCCTCGCCTCTGTCCAGCATGGCGAAGCTGGGTGGTATCTGCCTGCGGTGTGGATGAAGCGCTTGCGTCAGACATCGAGCGACGCATGGCCGAGCTGAACGAGCAGATTGCAGCGGATGCACGCTTGGGCAAGCAGTTCCGAATCGGTCACAGCTACGTCACACCTGTGCATCCGCTGGATGCGGGCAGTACCCAGCGATGGTTCCAGCAAGTCGTGGAGACGGAGATCGGCCCGCTGCTGGAAGAGTATTGGTTTGATGCCCCAGAGGAGGCACGTCAGGCCACATCACGGTTGTTGCAGGGCTGGTAATGGGGCTGATCGCTCCACCGGTTTCCCCCGAATCAGGATTCACGCCCGGATTCGTGGGGCGTATTCCGGTCCGGAACCTGTGGCTGTTGATGCTGTATGCGTCCGACCTGTTTCGATCCGGCGGCACAGCCCATGTGAAGGTCGAAGAAAGCCCAGATGAATTGCCCGACCTGGTGGCAGAAGTCTTGGCCCATGCCGTTGAGACTCGGCTGCACCGTCAGCTGAGCCTGGGCTACCGATCTCGGGAACAGTGGCTCAACCGCGTTCGTGGGCGCATCGATGTACTGACCACTGAACGGCGCCAATTGTTGGATCGCGGCTTGGTAGCCTGCCGCTTTGCGGAACTCACCATCGACACGCCACGGAATCGTTTTGTCCGCGCAGCATTGGAGTTCGTTGCCCGCCTGGTCAAGAAGCCCGCTGTCGCCCACCGGTGCCGCTCTCTCGCAGCAGCGATGCGGGCCCGCGGCGTCGCAGGCCAACCGCCGACCCGCGCACAAATGAGCGCTGATCGCTTCGGACGCCATGATGCGGACGATCAGTTCATGGTGGCAGCAGCCCAGCTTGCCTACGACCTGGCGCTACTCACGGAATCCGCCGGTGGCAACGTGCTGGCGATGCCCGGCCGGGAGGAGACCTGGGTTCGTCGTCTTTTTGAGCGCGCCGTTGGCGGCCTGTATGCCGTGGCGCTCAGTCCACTCGGGTGGCATGTGCGTTGCGGCGCCACGCTCCAGTGGCAAATCTCGTCCAAGACGGAAGGTATTGACGACATCTTGCCCGCCATGCGGACCGACGTGATGCTCAACCATGGTGGCTCGGGGCGACGCATTGTCATCGATACCAAGTTCACCTCTATCGTCACGGCGGGGTGGTATCGGGAGCAAAGCCTGCGCAGCAGCTACATCTACCAGATGTATGCCTATCTGAGGTCACAGGCCGGCTGCCGCGATCCACTGGCGGACTCGGCAAGCGGCTTGCTGTTGCACCCATCTGTTGGAACGATGATCGATGAGACGGTCGTCATACAGAGGCACTCGATACGCTTTGCGACCGTGGACTTGGCGTCCATGCCTGCCGAGATTCGTGCGCAGTTGTTGAGGTGCGTTGAAGTGTGATGCAAATGCCAGAGCCGGGTGGGCGTTCAGTCCAGCTTGATCTGGCTCGAATCACATTTGATGGCTGCCCTTCCGCACAGTTGTCACTGCGCACCAAGGCTTCGAGAGTAAAACTGGCGCTCACGTCGAGTCCGCGGCGCAGCAGCTTCCACGATGATCTCCCGTCGAGTGAATGGGTCATGAAGATGCGCCTCCTCGATGTACCTGCCCACGAGTGACCACGCTGGTGATGTCACCTCTCGCTGTCCAGAAGAATGCCTCCAGCGTCCGCTCCTCCTGACAGCCGTCATCTATCCGCAGTCGGTTGGATGACTGAATCCGTCTTCGGCGGACTTCCCACCACGCTCCCACTCCACAACAATCCTCGCGAAAACTAACCCCTTTCGCCCAGGCATCTCCTACCCCCTTCACGCCACCACCAACGGCAACGTCAACCGCGCCTCCACCCCCCCACTGCGCCGGTTCCGCAACAACAACTCCCCCTGCATCGACCGCGCCAACCTCCGCGCAATCGCCAGCCCAAGCCCAGACCCAGGCTTGTCCTCCTGCCCCTGCCGCCCCCGCACCCACGGCGCGAACACCGCATCGATCTGCGCCGGCTTGATCCCCGGCCCCGAATCCACCACCGCCAGCACCAGCCGTTGCGCATCGACGTGCGCGCACACCCGCACGTCGCTGCCATAACGCAGCGCGTTGTCGATCAGGTTCGCCAGCACGCGCCGCAGCGCGAGCGGGCAGGCGACCACCGGCTGGCCGATGCGGCCGTCGAGTGCGATGGCGCGGCCGGCGTCGCGGTAGCCGCGCACGAGGTTGTCGAGCAGGCCGTCGGCATCGACACGCTGCAACGGCTCGGCCACGCTGCGCTGCATGCGCGCGCTGGCGACGCTGGCCTCGACCAGCTCCTGCATCTCGGCGAGATCGCGCTGCATCGCCTCGCGGAGTGCGGGGTCGTCGAGCATCTCGCAGCGCAGGCCCATGCGGGTGAGCGGGGTGCGCAGGTCGTGGGCATAGGCGGCCTGCACGTCGAGGTGCTCGGCCTCGCGCTCGACGCGGCGGCGCCGGCCCTTGTTGATGGCACTCGCCAGGCGCGCGATGGCGCGCGGGCCGCTCTCGGGCAGTTCGGGCATGCGGGCATCGCCGCCGTGCGACTCGAGGGCGCGGGCGATGCGCACGGCGCCGGCGCGGTAGGCCAGGACCTCGAGGCCGAGGCAGGCACCGATCAGCGCGAGCACGACGAGCACCGATACGCCGAGGATCCACAGCAGGCCGTCGTCGATGCTGCAGACCATGGGCGCGAGCGTGGCGGCGTGCGTGTTCTGGCCGAGGGCGGCGAGTGCCAACGCGCGGGCGGCGTACAAGACCAGGCCCTGCGTGCGCGGGATCGCCTTGGCGGGTGTTTCGGATACGAGGGCGATGGGTGTCTGAAGGCTGCGGGTCATCTGTAATCTCCTGTCGCCGACGCACCGGCCGGCATGGAAGCGATGACATCACGCGAGGTGGGCCGCCCACCATCGCACCAGCGTTCGCCCAACCCCTACGAAGGTTTGCCCCGGGCATGCGCGCGGCTGGCGCGAGAAGAGACGATGGCGCGGGCGACGCGCCTCAGCGCCGCGCCTCGGCGTCGTGCAGGGCGTGCCGGATCCAGGCCTCGAGCTCGGCGGCGTCGATCGGCTTTTCGATCAGGCACAGCGCGGTGCTGGCGCGTACGCGCTCGCGCGTGTGCGCCGAGGCATAGGCGGTGATGAACAGCGTGGGTACGCGCAGGCCGTCGCGGTCGAGGCGCTCGAGCAGCTCGATGCCGTCCATGGCCTCCATGCGGATGTCGCACACGAGGCAGCGGGTCTGCCGCTGCAGGCCCGAGGCCAGGAAGTCCGGGGCCGATTCGAACGCGCGCGCCTCCCAGCCGAACGAGCGCACCAGGCTGCTGGTGGCGGCGCGCACGAAGGGGTCGTCGTCGACGATGGAAACGAGATCGATGGCTGACAGGGACAAGAGGCTTCCCGTTCTCTACCGGGCTTGGGACGAAGGCGCAGGACACGCGGGCACGACCCGGGCTTGCAGAATACCGGCGGCACGGCGCGGCGTCATCATCTCTAGGTATGGTGCGCGACGGCCGGCTGCGCGCGCGGCAGTCCCTGCACGACGCCGAGCGCTTCCATCTTGCGCACCAGCTCGGCGACCGAGCGCGATTCCATCTTGCGCATGGCCTGGCCGCGATGGATCTTCGCGGTGATCTCGGCAATGCCCATGCGGTCGGCGATCTGCTTGTTCATGAGGCCCGAGGCCACGTGCTGCACCACCTCGCGCTCGCGCGGCGTGAGCAGGGCCCAGCAGTCGCGCGCGGCCTGGAGCGCGCGGTCGATGTCGATCCGCCTGGCATCGGCATCGAGCGCGGCGGCCACGGCGTCGAGCATGTCCTGGTCGCGAAAGGGCTTGGTGAGGAAGTCGACGGCGCCGGCCTTCATGGCGCGCACGGTCATCGCGATGTCGCCATGGCCGGTCATGAAGATGATCGGCATGTGCGGCCGGCCGGCCTCGCGCAGGGCCTGCTGGAACGCCAGGCCGCTCTGGCCGCGCAGGCGCACGTCGAGCACCAGGCACGAGGGCCCGGGCGCGCGCGGCGCGGCCTGGAACTCCTCGGTGGTGGCGAACGCGCGCACCTCGAGGTCGACCGAGCGCAGCAGGCTGCCGATGGCGGCGCGCACCAGGTCGTCGTCGTCGACGACGAAGACCACGCGCGCGTCGCCGGCCAGCGGGGCGCCCGGGGATCTGGCGGGAAGGTTGTGGGAAGAGGTCATGGGGCGGGGCCGGGTTCGGACAGGGGCAAGGTGAAGACGGCACGCGTGCCCGCGGGCTCGCGCCGCGACAGCGACAAGGTGCCGCCATGCGCGTCGAGGATCGACTTGCAGATCGCCAGGCCCATGCCCATGCCGTCGGCCTTGGTCGTGAACAGCGGCTTCAGCAGGTGCTCGCCCGCTTGGTCGCCGATGCCGGTGCCGGCGTCGTCCACGGCCACGCGCACACGGCCCTCGCCACCCCCACGCTCTCTGCCGCAGCTCAGGCACAGCGGACGCGGGCCCGGCGGCAGCGAAGCCATGGCCTCGGCGCCGTTCATCAGCAGGTTGACCACCACCTGCTGCAGCTGCACGCGGTCGCCATGCACCAGCACGGCGGCCTCCAGGCCGCGCAGCTCGAGCGCCACGCCGAGCGTGTCGAGCGGGCCGGCCACCAGCACGGCGGCTTCGCGCAGCGCCTCGTTGAGGTCGAAGGCCGCGAGCCGCGGCTCGGCATTGCGTGCCTTGGCGCGCAGGGCCTGGATGATGCTGCGGGCGCGCAGCGCGCTCTTGCCGATGTGGGCGAGCATCTCGCGCGCCTCGGCGATGTCGGGCGGGCTGCGGTCGAGCCAGCGCAGCGCGGCGCTCGCGGAGGTGTCGACGGCGGCGATCGGCTGGCCGACCTCGTGCACGATCGAAGCGACCAGCTCGCCCATGGCCTTGAGCCGGGTCGCGCGCTCGAGGTCGGTGAGCGCGCCGCGCAGCTGTTCCTCGGCACGGGCGCGCTGCCGGTTCTGGTCGAGCAGCTCCTCGTACAGGCGCGCGTTCTCGAGCGCGAAGGCGGCCTGCGAGGCGATCACCTCGAGCACCTCGGCCTTGGCCGGCGTGAACACGTGCGAGGCGAGGTTGTTCTCGAGGTAGAGCACGCCGACCAGGCGCGCATGGCGCATCAGCGGCACGCACAGCACCGAACGCGGCCGGCGCCGGCGGATGTAGTCGTCCTGCGCGAGCGAAGCGTTCTCGCGGGCATCGTCGATCACCATGTGCTGCTGGGTGCGCGCGACGGCCTGCACGATGCCGAGCGGCAGAACCTCGGGGCCGAAGGCCGCGGCCTCGTGCGTGACCGCGATCGTGCCGTCGACCACCGAGGCCCGGGCGCGCAGTTGCCAGGCCTCCTCGCGCAGCAGCGCGAGCGTGCCCTGCTCGGCACCGGCGTTCTCGAGCGCGGTGCGCAGCAGGGTGTCGACCAGGCGCTCGGGCACGATCTCGCTGGCCAGCGCGTTCGAGATGCGCAGCACGGCCTGCGCATCGAGCGCCTGCAACCGGCTGCCGGCGCCCACCTGCTCGTCGCTCTCGAACAGGCCCGGGTACTCGGCCTGCAGCAGCCGCACCTTGGCCATGGCGCCCCAGCGCTGCCAGGCGCCGCGCGCATGCCGCAGGTTGCCGTAGGCCGACAGCTCGTCGCCGCGCGCCGCATGGAAGGCACCGGCGCGTTCGGCCGCCAGCGCCTCCACCTGCGTGAAGCCGTGGCGGCGCGCATGCGTCACGGCGCGCGCATAGGCCTCGACCGCGGCCGCGGGATCGCCGTCGATGCGCAGGCGCTCGGCGCGCACCAGTTCATGCCGCGCGAGGAAGTTGCCCGGGCAGGCCAGGGCCCAGGTCTCGAGCTGGGCCAGGTCGCGCCGCAGCGCGGCCTGTTGCGCGGCGTCGCGCTCGGGCAGCGCGAGCAGTGCCAGCGCGCCGTAGAACGGCAGGTCGCCGCTCTCGGCGAAGGTGCGGGCCGAATCGGCGCAGGCCTCGGCGCGGCGGCGCGCCTCGAGTGCCTCGTCGAGCCGGCCGAACAGCAGCGCGGCCTGCAGGCGGTAGACCCAGAACGCGAAGTCCACGAGCGTGGCGGGATCGCCCTCGCGCGGCACGCGCGGCTGTGCCTGCGGGTCGCCGTCGCTGCCGTCCTGCAGTTGCGACAGCAGCTGCTTCTGCGCGAGCAGCGCGTCGATCACGAGCTGGAAGTTGGCGTCGCGCGCAATCGCCAGACCGCGCTCGACCGTGTCGCGCACGTCGCCCAGCAGCTCGCCCGCGAACAGCATGCCCGTGGCCTGATTGCGCCCGCAGTAGATCGCGAAGGTGTGGTCACCGCTCGCCACGGCGAGCTCGTAGGCGCGCCGGATGTAGTCGCGCGCCGCGCGCGCGGGCTGCGACCACGGGACGACCATGGTGCCGAAGGTCATGTAGACCCGGCCGCGGTAGCGTGCGAGGCCGCGCTCGTCGACCAGGTGCAGCGCGAGCGCGCCGAACTCGCGCGCCGTGGCGTAGTCGCCGTAGCGCACGCCGAACACCTGCGTCATGCAGACGTAGCCGTCGGCCGAGGCATCGGCGTGGCCGTGCGCGATGCCCAGCCGCGCCATGTGCAGCAGGATCAGGTCGACCAGGTTCTGGTCGGTGTAGAGCGCGGGCGGAATCAGGTCGGCAAAGATGTCGGTGATGGCGCGGCGCAGCGGATCGGCCACGATCGGCAGTTGCCGGAAGGCGGCCATGCCGTGGCGCTCGATCCAGGTTCGCAGCGCCGCATGCTCGCGGTCCACCGCGGCGGCATCGGGCTGGCGCGGCAGCTCGATGCCGGCCTTGCGCAGGAAGGCCAGGCCGACGTCGAGCGCGCGGTCGAAGCGGCCGAGCGTGGTGTAGAGCGCCGCGCGAAGGCGCGTGAGATCGGCGCCGAAGATGCCCTCGCCCGCGACCTGCTCGAGGGCCGCCAGCCGTGCCTCGGCCAGCTCGAGCGCACCGGTCATGAACTCGGCCTCGCCGCACAGGGCGCGTGCGTGCAGGCCATCTTCGCTCGCGTCGTCCTCGCCCAGGAAGGCCAGTGCGGCGCGGAAGAAGCCGAGCGCCGAGTGATGGGCGGTGGCGGCCTTGGCCTGCCGGCCGGCCTCGAGGTTGAGCCGCGCGAAGGCACGGCGCTCCTCGGGCGCGTCGACGGCCGGGCGCGCGAGGCTGGCCTGCACGGCGAGCGTGAAGCGCTGCGACGGCGCGCCCTGATCCGTGCCCTGGTGCGTGCCCTGATGCGCGAGCTGGCGGCGCACGATCCGCAGGTGCAGGCCCGGACGCTCGCCGGCCGCGAGCGAGAGGTAGGCAGCTTCGCGGATGCGGTCGTGCCAGAACACCCAGTCCTCGCCCTCGCGGTGCACGCTGCCGGCTTCGAGCGCGGGTTCGAGCACCGCATCGAGCGCACGGGCCGACTCGGGGCCGGGCGCCAGGCCCATGGCCACCGCGAGCGACTCGGCCGAGGCGCGGTGGCCAAGGCAGGCCAAGACGCGCAGCGCCGATTGCGCGGACGCGGGCAGCAGCTCGAAGCGGCGCGCCATCAGCTCGGCCACGTTGTCCACGCCCGGGTGCGAGGCGAGGCGCTCGAGGCTCCAGCGCCATGAGGCGCTGTCCGCGTCGTAGACGAGCACGCCGTCGTCGGCCAGCAGGTGCAGCAGGTGGTGCGCGAAGAGCGGATTGCGCCCGGTCTTGTGACCGATGGCGCGCGCCAGTTCGTCGACCTCGCCGGGTGCCTGCTGCAGTGCCTGCGCGATCATCTCGCGCAGCGCGGCTTCGTCGAGCGGGCCGAGTTCGATGCGCGCGGCGCCGGGCACCTGGGCCAGCGGGCCGGCGCGCAGCGGATGGTCCTCGGCCACCTCGCCCGCGCGGTAGGCACCCACCAGCAGCAGGGCCGCGTCCTCGTGCTGGTGCAGCAGGCGCTCGAGCACCTGCAGCGTGCCGGCATCGGCCCATTGCAGGTCGTCGAGCAGGATCACGAGCGGCCGCGCCGAACTCGCGAAGCAGGCGAGCAGCCGCGCCATGCCCTGCAGCACGCGTTCGCGCTCGAGGCCGGGGGCGGCGTCGGGCGCATCGGGTGGCTCGGGCTGCGCGCCGAGCACGACGGCGAGCGCGGGCAGCAGTCCCGCGAGGGTGCGGTCGACCGGCTTGGCCGCGGCGGCGATGCGGCGGCGCCAGAGCGCGAACTCGTCCTCGGCGCAACCGAGCACGAACTGCAGCAGCTGCTCGAGCACGTCGACCACCAGCGCATAGGGCCGGCCGCGGCGCCCCTCCTCGCTCTTGGCCGTGGCCAGCAGCGGCGCGCACGACTGCTGCATGCGCAGCATGGCCTCGCGCAGCAATGTCGACTTGCCGATGCCCGAGTGGCCCGAGACCCAGGCCACGCGCGAGCGCGCATCGAGCGCAACGCCGCGGTAGAGCGCGAGCAGCGCCTCGAGCTCGGCATCGCGGCCCAGCACGCGCGTGAGGCGGGGCAGCCGGCGCAGCGCCGAGTGGGCATCGAGCGCGAAGCGCGGGATGCCGCCGCGCTCGCGCAGCAGGGTGTCGCAGCGGCGCAGATCGGCCAGCGCGCCGGCGGCGTCGGCGTAGCGCTGCTCGGGCGCCTTCTCGAGCAACTTCATGATCAGCAGCGAGAGCTGTTCGGGCACATCGGCCACCAGCTCGCCGGGGGCGCGCGCGGTGCGGGTCGCATGCGCATGGACGCGTGCCGCGGCATTCTCGCCCTGGAACGGCGGGCGGCCCGTCAGCAGTTCGTAGAGCACGCAGCCGAGCGAATAGAGATCGGCGCGCGCGTCCACGCGCAGGTTCATGCGCGCGCCCAGCTCGGGCGCCATGTAGTGGAAGCAGTCCTCGTCCCAGGCGACCTCATCGTGATCGGGCGCGGCCTCGGCGTCCGACATCGTGACGGCATGGCCGAAGCCGGTGAGACAGGCCCGGCCGTCGGGCGCGAGCAGCAGGCGGTCGGGCGTGATCGCGCGGTGCAGCACGCCGGCCGCGTGCATCGCGCCGACGGCGGCGACCAGGCGCAACGCGAGATCGAGGAAGGCGGCCGGGTCGCTGACGCTCACGCCGCTGCCGCGCAGGGTCTCGCCGCCCGGATCGCGCAGCACCAGCAGCGCGCCTTCGCCGTGCGGCATCAGCGCGACGGGGAGCGCGGCCCAGTCGTCGCGCAGCACATGGCGCAAGCCGTACTCGCGCTGCAACAGCGCGGCCGCGGCCGGCGTGGCCTGGCCCCGGCCCGCGACCAGCGAGGTGGGCCCGGCGCCCGCGCGCGCGCGTTCGAGCCGCGGCATGCCGCCGCTGAGCTCGCGAAAGTCCTGGAACCGCATCGCCGGCGGATGGGCCGGCCCTTCGGGTGGATCGGACGCCGCCGCGCTGTCACGTGTCCCGAGTTCCTGATCCTGCATGGTGTGAGCCTCCTGCCGGCTGCTTCCGACTGACGGCTTCGATTGGAACCGCGCTGGCCGCGCGAGAGCGGCGGCTGGCGTTGGCGGGTGTTAGGCGTTGTTAGGCGACGGCGCGGAAGCGGGTTTTTGTCGTCGCGGCATGAAAAGTAATGTGCTCATGGGCGGCCTGGACACACAGGCATACAGAGGCCGGCGGGCCCTCGTGGTGGCGCCCCTAGATTCAGCGCCATCGGCCGATGCCGACCACCCTCCTCCCACTTGTCGATCAAGGAAAGACACCATGAACCCGATCTCCCGCCGCCTCGGCGCCCCCCTCCTCGCCGCCGCCTTCGGCCTCGCCGCCCTGGCGCCGCTGGCCACCTTCGCGCAGCCCGCGCCCGGCGCGCAGCCGCCCAAGCCCACCATCGTGCTGGTGCATGGTGCCTTCGCCGATTCCTCGAGCTGGGACGGCGTGGTGCGCGATCTGCAGAAACGCCACTACCCTGTGATCGCGGCCGCCAATCCGCTGCGCGGTCCGGCTTCCGACGCGGCCTCAGTGGCCGCCGTGGTCGACTCGGTGAAGGGGCCCGTGGTGCTCGTGGGCCACTCGTACGGTGGCTCGGTGATCACGGCGGCCGCCAACGGCAAGCCCAACGTGAAGGCACTGGTCTACGTGGCGGCCTTCGCGCCCGAGGCCGGCGAAACCGCGCTCGGCCTCACGGGGCAGTTCCCGGGCAGCACGCTCGGCCCGACGCTGGCGCCGCCGGTGCCGCTGGCCGACGGCGGCAAGGATCTCTACATCGAGCAGGGCAAGTTCCCCGCGCAGTTCGCCGCCGACGTGCCGCTGGCGCAGGCGCGCCTGATGGCCGTGGGCCAGCGCCCGATTGCCGAGGCCGCGCTCAACGAGCGCGCGCAGACGCCGGCCTGGAAGTCGGTGCCCTCGTGGTTCGTCTACGGCGACCGCGACAAGAACATTCCGCCGGCCGCGATGGCCTTCATGGCCGAGCGCGCGCATGCGAAGAAGACCGTGGTGGTCAAGGGTGCCTCGCATGTGGTGATGACCTCGCAGCCCGCGGCGGTCGCGCGGGTGATCGTCGAGGCCGCGGGCGGTTGAGAAGGAGCACGGCATGAACCACATGAATAACACAAAAGACACTAACGGTGTGAAGACGGCACTGGTCTTCGGCGGGGCACGCGGCATCGGGGCCGCCGCCGTGCAGCGCCTCGCGGCCGACGGCCATGCCGTGGCCTTCACCTACGTGTCGCGCCCCGACAAGGCCCGCGAACTCGTGGCCACGGTGGAGGCCGGCGGCACACAGGCGCTGGCGATCGAGGCAGACAGCGCCGATCCCGCGGCGATCCGGCAGGCCGTGGCGCACGCGGTCGAACGCTTCGGCGCCATCGACGTGCTGGTGGTCAACGCCGGCCTGCTGCGCATGGGCACCATCGACACCGTGAGCCTCGAGGACCTCGACCGCATGCTCGACGTGAACGTGCGCGGCGTCTACCTCGCGATCCAGGCGGCGCTGCCGCACCTGCGCGACGGTGCGCGCGTCATCACGATCGGCAGCAACGTGGCGATTCGCACCGGCCTGGCCGGCGCGAGCGTCTACCAGCTGACGAAGACCGCGGTCGCTGGCCTGGTCAAGGGCGTGGCGCTGGATCTCGCGCCGCGCGGCATCACGGTCAACAACGTGCAGCCCGGTCCGACCGACACCGACATGAATGCCGGTGCGATCGAAGCACTGGCCGGCATGAGCCCGCTCAAGCGGGTCGCGCAGCCGCGCGAGATCGCGGGCCTGATCGCCTACTTGGCGAGCGACGAAGCCCGCTATGTGACCGGCGCGAGCTTCACGATCGACGGCGGGCTCACGCTCTGAAGACCGCGGCGCGACTTCATTCGAGCTGGATGTCGGCGCGCTTAATCAACGCATTCCAGCGCGCCTCCTCCGCCGCGATGTGCGCGCCGACCTGTGCCGTGGTCGCGGGCCGCGACAGCTCGACGCCACCCACGGGCTTGACCTTGCCGTAGAAGGCGTCGCTCGCGACGACCTTGTTGGCGGCGGCATTGAGCTTGGCGAGCACGTCGCTCGGCGTCTTCTTCGGGCCGACGAGCACGAAGTTGACCGTGGCCTTGAAGCCGGGCATGCCCGACTCCTCCATGGTGGGCAGCTCGGGATAGGCCGGGTCGCGCTGGCTGGCGGCCAGGCCGAAGGCCTTGAGCTTGCCGGCGCGCACGTAGTCCATGGTGCCGGTCGGCAGGAAGGCGTAGGTCACGCGGTCGCTCATGAGGTCGAGCTGGACCTGGTTGGCGCCCTTGTAGGGCACGTGCAGGGTCTTGACGCCGAGCTCCTTGTTGAACATCTCGGCCATCAGGTGGATCGGCGTCGAGATGCCCGAGGAGCCATAGGAGTACTTCGACGGGTCGGCCTTGAGCAGCGCCATGAACTCCTTGAGCGTGGTGGCCGGCACGTGGGGCGCGGTCACGAGCATGAAGCCGATGGTCAGCACGTCGGACACCGGCGCGAAGTCGCCCACGCCCTGGTAGGGCAGGCTGGCGCGCAGCGAGGGCGCGACCACGGCCGGCAGGTTGGCGAAGAACAAGGTGTAGCCGTCGGGCGCCGCGCGCGACACGTAGCTGCCGGCGATGGTCTGGTTGGCGCCGGGCTTGTTGTCGACCAGCACCGGCGTGTTGAGCGCGAGCGAGAACTCGCTGGCGAAGGCGCGCGCGACGATGTCGGTGGGGCTGCCCGCCACGAACGGGACCACGAGGGTCACGGGCTTGGCGGGAAAACCCTGGGCCAGCGCCGCGGCGGGCCCGAGGGCCAGCGCGAGCGATCCGGCCAGCCGTCGAAGGAAGGTCTTGCGCGAAATGAAGGGTGGCATGTCGTCTCCGTTGTTCTGCGATGTCCGCGGCGGGCTTGCCCGGGCCCTGCGCAGAATATCGAGCACCCCCGCGGCGTGCGCTCGGGGCGGCGCGCGAAAGTTCAACCCATGAAATTCCGCTGTCCGGGGTCGGGCCGGGGCGCGGGCCGGACGGCTATCGTCCAACGCAGCATGACGACATCCTCGACACCGCGGCTTTCGCCGCCGCTTCCGCCCGGCGCCTGCGACTGCCACACGCACGTCTTCCTCGACGAGCGCGAGTTTCCCTTGCTGCCCGCGCGCCGCTACACGCCGCCGCCGGCATCGATCGAGGCGCTGGCGCAATGGCATGACACGCTCGGCATCGCGCGCGTGGTGATCGTGCAGCCCAGCGTCTACGGGCTCGACAACGCGGCGACGCTGCAGGCATTGCGAC
The DNA here is from genome assembly GCF_057809595.1 of Variovorax sp. FG153. Lineage (NCBI taxonomy): Bacteria > Pseudomonadati > Pseudomonadota > Betaproteobacteria > Burkholderiales > Comamonadaceae > Variovorax > Variovorax sp. FG153. The sequence continues at coordinate 40,341 of NZ_JBMDKG010000028.1, read as the reverse complement.
AACTGGGCCCGGCGCGGGCACGCGGCGTGGCGGTGATCGACGACGCCACCACCGACACGCAGTTGCGGATGCTGGACGCGGCCGGCGTTCGCGGCGTGCGCGTGAACCTCGAGATCGACCGCGAGGGGGATGCCCGCCGCGCCACCGCGCAGCTCCGGCGCACGGCCGAACGCGTGGCGCCGCTGGGCTGGCATGTGCAGGCCTATGCGAACCTGCCGCTGCTGGCCGGTTGCGCCGCGGCGATCCGCGAACTGCCGGTGCCGGTGGTGCTCGATCACTACGCGGGCGCGCAGGCGGCGGACGGGCCCGACACGGCGGCGCTGGCCGCGGTGCTCGCGCTCGTCGAGGAAGGGAAAGCCTACGTCAAACTCTCGGCGCCCTACCGCTGCAGCACGCTGCCCGGCCATGCCGACATGGAAGCGCTGGCGCGCCGCTTCATCGGCTGCAACCCCGAACGCATGCTGTGGGGCAGCGACTGGCCGCATCCGCAGCCGGGCGCGGCCGCCTCGGCCACCGAGGTCAGCGCGCCGCACGCGGTCGACAACGCCGGCGTGCTCGCGCAGTTGCGGCGGTGGTCGCCGGACGCGCGGACCTTCGATCGCATCCTCGTGGACAACCCGGCGCGGCTCTATGGCTTCGACGGCGACTGAGGAGCGAGCCGCGGTGTCTTCGCTGATCGCGCGCATCGCTCCATCGCAGAATGCATGGTTCGCGCCCGCCGCGCCCCTGTCCGGTGGGCCTCCCCCGCATCTGCCCGAGGAAGCACCGCCCATGGACATCGACCAGCCGACCCTCCAGGACGCACCCAGCGCCACCGAACGCCCCGGCACGCGCAGCCTGGGCCGCGCGATCAAGCTGATGCGCGTGGTCGCCTCGCGGCCGCAGTTCGGCTGGCGGCTGTCCGACCTGGCCATGGCCTGCGAGCTCGACAAGGCGACCGTGCACCGCATGCTCGCCTGCATGGTCGAGGAACGGCTGGTGACGCAGCGCGCGGCCGACCGCCACTACCTGCCGGGTCCGCTGATGCACGAGCTGGGACTGGCGCTGCCCGACCACCTGCTGTTCCAGCGCCGTGCCGAAGTGCTGCTCGAGGCCTTCGCGCGCCGCCTGCGCGGCATCGCGGTGCTGCTGCTGCGCAGCGGCAACGAGCTCGTGTGCAGCGTGCGCCAGGGCCAGCTTCCGCTGACCGGCTCGGTGCTCTACCCGGGCGCGCGCCGGCCGCTGTTCACCACGGCGGGCGGGATCGCGATCCTGCAGACGCTGGACGCGGCGCAGGCGCGCGCGGTGCTGCTCGACAACGTGGCGCAGGAAGTGGCGCGCTGCGGCTCGGGGCGGCTCGCGTCGCTGCAGCGCATGCGCGAACGCTCCGACCGGCACGGCTTCGGCGTGAACCTCGGCGACGTGGTGCCCGGCATCCATGCCTTGGCCTCGCCGGTGCGCGGCGCCGATGGCGAGGCCTTCGCCGCGCTGTGCCTGCTCGGCACGCCCGAGCTCTATGGCGAACGGCACCTGGCGCAGCTGCGCGGCGAACTCGAGGCAGCGGCCGCCGAGCTGGGCACGGAGGCGCGCGCTTTCAATCTCTGAAGCGCGGCGCCCTCCCCTTCGGGCGGCTGGCGGCGCGCTTCGCGTTTTCAACCGATCGAAGAAGGAGCAACGGATGACGCGGATATGCATCGTGGGTGCGGGGGCCGTGGGCGGCTATGTGGGCGCGCACCTGGCCAGGGCGGGCGTGGACACCACGCTGGTCGACGCCTGGCCCGAACACGTGGAGGCCATGCGGCGCGAGGGCCTGAACGTGAGCGGAATGAACGGCATGGACGGCGCGGGCGCGGTGCATGCGAAGGTGCGCGCGCTGCACGTGGGCGAGGTGGCGCAGCTCGCGCGCGAGGCGGCCTTCGACGTCGCCTTCATCGCCGTGAAGTCCTACGACACGGCCTGGGCCACGCAGCTGATCCTGCCGCTGCTGGCGCCCACGGGCTGCGTGGTGTCGCTGCAGAACGGCATCAACGAGGACAGCATCGCGGCCATCGCCGGCTGGGAACGTACGCTGGGCTGCTCGGTGAGCGCGCTGGCGGCGGAGCTGGTGGCGCCGGCCCGCATCGTGCGCAACTCGCCGCTGGGCGACGAGAAGAAATGGGGCATGCGCGTGGGCGAGCTGCATGGCCGCGTGACGCCGCGCGCCGAAGCGATCTCGGCGCTGCTCGCGCATGGCGACACCAGCCGGGTCACGACCAACCTCTGGGGCGAGCGCTGGTCCAAGCTCACGATCAACGCGATGCGCAACGGCGTGTGCGCGCTCACGGGCCTGAGCGGCAAGCAGCGCGACATGAACGAGGTGGCGCGCGAACTCACGATCCGGCTCGGCAGCTCGAGCATCCGCGTGGGCCGCGCGCTGGGCCTCGCGCTCGAGCCGGTGGGCGGGCTCGACCTCGACCTGCTGGCGCGCGCGGAGGAGGACGCCGCGGCGCGCGAGGCGATCACGCGCATGATCCTCGAGGTGGCGAACTCGCGCAGCGATGGCCAGCGGCCCTCGATGGGCCAGGACATCCAGAAGGGCCGGCGCACCGAGACCGAGTACATCAACGGCCTGGTGGCGCGGCGCGGCGAGGAGGTCGGGGTGGATGTGCGCTACCACCGTCGCGTGAACGAGATCATCGGGCGCATCGAGCGCGGCGAGCTGGTGCCGAGCCCGGACCTGCTGGCCGAGGTCATGGGGTGAACCGCATGGCGCGCGCGACGCCGCGTGTTTAGGATCGGTCTCCATCGGCGGCCCGCCGCCCCAAGGAGACCTGCATGCTCGACATCGCCTCGCTCCAGCAACTGCTGGAACCGATCTTCCCCGGCCTGATGGGCGTGCGCCTCACGGTGCTGGAACCTGATCGCGTGGTTGCGCAGATGGAGGTGCGGGCCGACCTCTGCACCGCCGGCGGCATCCTGCACGGCGGCGCCTACATGGCCTTCGCCGACACGCTGGGCGCGGTCGGCACGATCGCGAACCTGCCCGAGGGCAAGCGCACGACCACCACCGATTCGAGCACCAAGTTCATCGCGGGCGCGAAGCTGGGCACGACCGTGACGGGCACCTGCGTGGCGCTGCACCGCGGCCGCACGACGATGGTGTGGCAGACCTCGGTCACCAATGCCGACGGGCGGCTCTGCGCGCTGGTGACGCAGACGCAGCTGGTGCTCGACTGACCGAGGATCAGGCGGCCTTCTTACCGCCCTCGGCCTTCTCGGCCTTCTCGGCCTTCTCGGCCTTCTCGGCCTTCTCGGGCGTCTTGTGCTCGGCCAGGCCCGGCTCGTGGAGCTTCGGGTTCTTCACGTCCTTCATGAGCTTCTCGCCCTCGGTGTCGCGGCCATCGGTGGGCACCGACTCCTCGCTGCCGACCTCGGGTTCCTCGCGCGGAAGCGGCTCGGTGTTCTCTGCGTGCTCGGCGCTGCGGGTGCTGGCTGCCATGGGGACCTCCTTGTGCGGATGAAAGGCCCAGCCTCGCCAGCGGGCACGGCGCGGCACGCCATCCTTCGACGACAGCGCATGCAGGACATTGGCCATGGTCGGCCGGTGCTTCGCTACTTCTTGAGCAGGGTCACGATGCCGGTGACCACCGACACGATCGCGGTCACGATCGGCGTGACCAGCGTGATGAAGTCGCGGATGCGCTCGGTGTACTGGCGCAGCCGCTGCGCCTTGCCCGGCGCGGGAGAACCGTCGGTGAGCGCGCTCGCGAGGCGGTGCGAGAGCCGGTCGATGCCGCGGTTGCGACGATGGAACACCAGCAGGCCGGTGAAGATGCCGGTGATGTGGCTGAACGCGATGCTCGTCACGTAGTAGAGGATCTCGCGCCATTCGCGCGCGCCCTGGGGCATCAGCGGCACGTCGTCGGCATAGGCGATGACCGCCGCCATGCCGAGCACCGACAGCACGGCGATGGCCACGGCCATCAGCAGCTGGTAGGGCAGCCGCACCCTGAACAGCGCGACGAACAGCATGCCCAGGCCCAGCGGCAGGATCACCGAGGCCACGCGCAGGTACAGCTCGTTGAGGTCGAGCAGCACGATGGTGACGGCATGCATCGCAACCAGGCACAGCACGGGCAGCACGAGGAACAGCAGTATCGAGCCGATGCCGGGGCGCTGGGGTTGCGTGGGAGTCGGCGGGATCGTGGGCTCGGCCGCTTCCGGCGCCGCGACCACCGGCGCGGCCGTGGTGGTGCGCGATGCGCTCAACGCGCCCTCGAGTTCCGCAACGCGCCGCGACAGCGCTTCGAGCTCGCGCCGCAGCGGCGCGAAGAAGAACATGTCGCGCCCGCAATGCCGGCATACCAGCGCCTGCTCGGCGATGGGCTCGGCGCAGTAGGGACAGGCGACGGTGCGCGGCGTATCCGGCGCGGACGGCGAGGTGGCGGCAACGCCCATGCGGACTACTGCGCCTTGAACTGGATCAACCTGCTGCTGACACGGCCCTCGGCATCGCCGACCTGCACGCGCAGCTGGTGCTCGCCCGCGGGCACGCGCGCGGCGTCGATCGCGATGCCGGTGTCGCTGATGTAAGGCCGCACGCGCTCGGTGATATCGACCACCGGCTCCTTCATGTACTGCACCTTCACCGTCTTCGGATCGATCGCGACGCCGCCGCGCGGCTTGAAGCCGATCTTCAGCGCGACCGCCTCGCGACCGGCCTCGGTGCTCGGGCTCGCGACCTCGATGCCGGGGCCGCGCGTGAGGCCGGCGCGCTTGTTCTCGAGATAGGCCGAAGGCAGCTTCGCTTCGGCATCGGTGATCAGCTCGAGGCTGGAGGCGGCATGGCAGTACGCCACGCCGCAGAGCAGGAAGACCAGGGTTGTGAACTTTCCTCTGAACATCGATTGCCTCGCCATTCGCCGTTGCCGAAGACCAAAGTCTCGCGCCATCGCAGCGAGCCTCGCGCTACGAAAGCTCGTAGTCGTGGAGCGGCGCCAGTGACCTTAGCTTCGGGGCATCCACCGCGCGAAAGATGCCCTTGCCCACGCTGCTCCATCGACTCCTTCTTTCATTGCTCCTGCTGCCGCTGACCGCCGCGGCCGCGCCACCGTTTCCGCCATTGAGTGCGGCCTATGCGGAAGTCGGCGGCCTCGTGCTCGAATCCGACGAGCTCGAGAAAGCCGGCCGCTTCCGCGACAGCGACGAACGGCTTCGCCGCGCACTGGGGCAGTTGCCGCGTGAGCAGGCGACTTCGCCGTCGATGGAGGCCTTTCTCGCGAAGGACCTGATCCTCGGCCGGCTCGCCGACAACAGCGATGCGCGCGCCGACGATGCCACGCTGCTGGCCTGGCTCGAGCAGCGCGCGGCCTGGCGCGATGCCTTCTGGGGCCGCGAGGCCAATGCGGCGCTGTCGGGACGCAACGCACTCGCGCTGCAGTTGTGCAAGGTCGGCCGCTGCCGCGAAGCGCTCGCGCTGCAGGAGGAGATCTACCGCCTCACCTTGAAATCGGCCGGCCCCACCGCGCGCAACACGCTGGTCGCGCGCCACAACCTCGCGGGCACGCTCGGCGAATCGGGGCGCTACGGCGAGGCGCTGGCGATCGGTGAAGAGTTGGCGGCGGCCGCGCAGGCGCAATGGGGCGCCGACGATCCGACCACGCTGCGCATGCGCAACGCGGTGGCGGTGAGCCTCACCGACCTCGGCCGTTTCGCCGAGGCGCTGAAGCTGCACGAGCAGGTCTACGAAGCGCGCCGCCGCGTGCTGGGCCCGCAGGCACCGGACACGCTGAGTTCGCTGGCCAGCCTGTCGGCCACCTACTCGGCGCTGTACCGCCACCGCGAGGCGCTGGCCTATGCGCAGCGCGTGCACGATCTCACGGCCGCAGCCCATGGCGACACCGATCCGCGCAGCGCGCGGGCCGCGAGCGCCGAGGCCATCGAGCTGCGCCGCATGGGCCGGCTCGGCGCGGCGCACGACAAGGCGCGCACGGCCTGGACGCAACTCGCGGCCGCGCGCGGCGCGGGCCATCCCGACACGCTCTATGCGCTCAACGTCTACGCGAGCGTGCTCGAGGCGCAGGGCCGGCACGAAGAAGCGGCGCAGCGCTCGCGCGAGGCCCTCGACATCCGCGTCGCGCTGATGGGCGAGCAGCATCCGCTGACGCTGGCCGCGATGCACAGCCTGGGCCGCTCGGTGCTGTCGGCCGGCGATGCGAACGAGGCGCTCGCGCTGTTCGAGCGCGCGCACGAGGGCCGGCGCGCGCTGCTGGGCGACGCGCATCCCGAGACGCTGCTGTCGCTGATCGAACGCATGGGTGCTGCGCTAGCGGCCGACCGGCTCGACACGGTGAAGCCACTGATGCCACGGTTCCAGCGCGACGTGGAAGCGCTGCGCGCGCAGCATGGCCTGAGCGTGAAGAGCCGGCGCGCGCTGTTCGAACGCTATGTGGAGGGCTATCGCCACCATGCGCTGGCCAGCGTGCGCGACGGCGAGAACGCGCGGGCTTTCGAGATCGCGGAGCTGTCGAAGGCCCGCACGCTGATCGAGAGCACGGCGCTGCAGCAGGCCAACCGCGGCCGGCTGCTGCCCGCGAAGGAGCAGGAAGCGGTCGACCGCCACGAGGCCGAGCTGGCGCGCATCGACCGCAGCCTCGACGAGACCGGCGCGCAGGTCGACCGCCGCCAGACGCTGGAAGCCGAGCGCAACCGCGTGGTTTTGTCCTATGCCGACCTGCAGCGGCGGTTGCGCGCGCAGCATCCGAAGTACGCGCAGCAGTCGCAGCCGCATCTCGCCTCGCTGGCCGATGCGAAGCGGCTGCTGCCGGCCGACAGCGTGTTCGTGAGCTACCTGCTCGATGGCGATCGCGTGATGGCTTTCGTGGTCGACGGCAGCGGGCTGCTGCTGGCCACCGAACTCGCGCCGCTGCCCGGCCTCGCCGAGAGCATCGATGTCTACCGCAGGCTCGTGGGCGATGCGCTCGGCGAAGGACAGGCGGTGTGGCAGCTCGACCCCGAGCGCTATCGCGTGGCGCCGGCCGCGCAGCCGCCGCAGGAAGGCGCGCAACGCGTGAGCGATGCGGCGCCGATCGGGCAGTGGCTGTCGAAGCGGCTCATCGCGCCGCTGCAGGCGAGCATCGGCACGCGGCGGCGGTTGATCGTCTCGCCCGATGGCGCGCTCGCGATGCTGCCGTTCGAGGCGCTGCCGGTCGATGGCGAGCTGCTCGCGCAGCGTTACAGCGTGGGCTATGTGCAGTCGCTCTCGATGATGGAACTGCTGCAGCGCCGCTCCGCGAGCTACAGCCGCCTGCCACCGCGCAAGGCGATGCTGGCGATCGGCAATCCGGTGTACGAGGGCGAGGCACGGGCGGCGCAGCCTGCGGCCAATCGCGGCGCGGCCATCGGCGACGATGCGTTGCTGTCGGCCCGGGCCTCGGCCGAGAGCGAAGAAGGCATCGGCGCGGCGGTCGAGGAACTGCGCGAGAACAGCTGGGAGAACCTGCCGGGCACGCAGCGCGAAATCGAGAGCATCGCGCGCGTGTTCCGGCATCGCCAGGTCGAGTTGATCAGCGGCGCCGACGCGACCGAGCAGAACCTGCAGCGGCTCGACCGCGGCGGCGAGCTCGCGAAGTACCGGCACCTGCTGTTCTCGGTGCATGGCTACCTGAGCCCGAGCGTGCCGGCACTGAGCGCGCTGGTGCTGGGCCAGGTCGACAACCCACCCTCGGTGGATGGCTATGTCACGGCCGCGGAATGGCCGGGCTACACCCTGCGCAGCGACCTGGTCGTGATGTCGGCCTGCGAGACCGGCATCGGCAAGGTGGTGGCGGGCGACGGCGTGATGGGGCTGCCCTATGCGCTGTACGTGGCGGGCAACGTCAACACGGTGATGACGCTGTGGCCGGTCAGCGACGAGAGCACGGCGCGCTTCATGGAGGCCTTCTTCGCGCGCATCGAGCGCAGGCTGTCGGTGGAACGCGCGCTGGCCGAGACCAAGCGTGCCTTCGCCGAGGGCGAGTACGGCGAACGCCTGCGCCAGCCCGCCTACTGGGCGCCGTTCGTGCTCTACGGCACCTGAGGCGCCGGCTGCAGCGGCACGTGACGCGCCATCGCCTCGGCGGTGGCGCGGTCGCGCGGGAACCACATCTCCACGCGCAGCGAGGCCGGCGTCACGTCCTGCGGCAGCGCGAACACGCTCTGCATGACCTCGAAGGACAGCGCGCCGAACTCGGTGTCGAAGACGAAGCTGAAATACGGCACGCCGACCGCGCGGCCGCGCTCGGGCATGCGGCCCGGATAGCGGCGCTCGAGCGCGCGTGCGAGCCATTCGACGCGCGAGGCGAGCGCGGGCCGGCTCCAGGTTTCGGCGCGCAGTTGCGTGAGCAGCGCGGCGGCCGTGGCCTCGGGTTCGCGGGCGCGCGACAGCAGGCCCTGCGGATGCCCGATGGCCGTGATGATGTCTAGGCCCATGCCACCACCGCCGGCCGTGCGCCAGAGCCCGGGCATCACGACCGACGACAGCCAGCGTGCGCCGCGGTTCTGTTCCACCGTCTTCCAGTCGGCATCGAAGGCCAGGCCCGGATGCGGCAGGTGCGCCTCGAGCGTGCGGCGCACGGCCTCGCGCACGAGCGTGGCTTCGGCGCCCTGCGTGTCCTCGTCGGGCTGCGGCAGCGCGAAGCCGCACTGCAACAACGCTGCGTTGCGCACCGACACCGGCACGCCGAGCTCGGCCATCCACGCGAGGATCAGGCCACGGCTCGGCAGCGCGCGGCCGGATTCGAGGAAGCTGACGTGCCGCTGAGAGACGTCGAGGCGCCCCGCGAGCTCGAGCTGGCTGATGCCGTGCTCGAGGCGCGTGCGGCGCAGGATCAGCGCGATGCTCACGCGGTCGGCCGCTCGCCCATCGCGGAGATCGTGCCTTGCGCGACGGCCACCAGCTTCTCGCCGCCTTCGGCATCGAGCGCGAAGATCTCGCAGGCACATACGGCCTGGCGCTTGCCGCCATGCAGCACGCGGGCGCGCGCGAGCAGCGTGTCGCCCTGCGCGGGGCGCACATAGTTGATCTTGTACTCGGCGGTGACGACCGCATCGGACAGCGCGCTGCCGCCCGCGAAGGTCAGCGCGTTGTCGGCCAGGTAGCTGAGCACGCCGCCATGGGCGAAGCCGTGCTGCTGCCTCAGCTCGGGCCGCAGCGCGAGTCGCAGCTCGGTGAGCGCGGGGCCGAAGGCCAGGATCTCGGTGCCGAGCAGCACGCTGAAGGGCTGGGCCTGCAGCACCGCGCGTGCATGGGCCAGCTGCTTGGGCTCGCTCATGGCGCGGGCTTCTTCGGGGCCATCTGCGCGGGGTCGTAGAAGAACTGCTCCGACGCGATGCGCTCGCCCGACCAGCGCTGCCAGGCGATCTCCTCGATACGGCTGCTGCTGCCGTCGAGCCAGTCGAACTCGAAGATCCAGCGGATCGCGACATGGTCGCCCTGCACGAACGCCGGGCGCACGCACTGCGAACGGACCGCGGACGCGCGGGCCAGCGTGGCGCGCTCGCGCGCGATGTTGGCGGCCAGCCCCGCGCGCGGCGGCGACTGGTTCTCCTGCATGGTCGAGTCCTCAGTATAGAACTCGGCGAGGGCTTCGGCATGGAAGTTGGACTCCACGCGCGCGATGAATTTCTCGAGGGTTTCTGCTGTGGGCATGGGAAGGGCTTTCGAATCCGGGAGGGGCGCGAGGCCGCGACGGGCCGGCCGACGTCGGCCATCATGCGACGCGACGGCCGGGTTGTCGATGACCTCCGACGTAGTCGGAGGCCCTCCCGCTGCAACTCAGGCCGTGGCTGATCCGGGCGTCGTGCGTCGCGCGACGCGACGCAGATCGTGCGTGTTGAGACGTCGAACCTGCGTTGCCTGCGCTTGGTCCATTCCCTGTGCAGCCTGGTGCAAGAAGCGCTTCATCGCCTTGTGAAGGCCCGAAGCGGACCAGGGGCTGGGCCGGGACACCCCGGGGGAGAAGCGCGCCAGCACCGCGATACCGTGATTGCTTCGCGCGTTGACATGCGGCTCCAGTCCGTGACGCGCCAGTTCCTGCTCCAGTTCGTACACATGCTCAGCCGCAATCGGGAGTCGCTTGGCCACGCGTGCAGAATCCCTCACCTCGAGCAGCCAGGGTTCTGTTCGGTGGGCACCTCCCTCGCCTCCGGGCGGCACCAAGTCTTCGCAGCGCAGTGCCGTCACCTCACCGAGCCGCAGGCCGGTGGCGCGGATCCAGCGCAGCGCTCGGCGGAGCCGGCGCGCCGCCTCGTCGTCGCTATGCAGTTCCAACTCCCGATCAAGGTGATCCCATGGCATCGGATCTGCCCGATCAACTTGCGCTACCACTGGCGGAGTCGCGGGCAAGGCGTGTGCCGCAAAGGGGCTGTGCGTGAGATATCCCCGTTTCACAAGGTGGGCGAACAGGCCACGCAAGATCACCAGGGCCTGCCGCTGTGCCGCGGGAGAGAGTCCACCTTCAAAGGGTCGCCATAACGGTGACCAGCGTTGATGGTGACGCGGACCGCACCATTCGGCAGGCGGTGATACAAGAAATCTCTGGTAGGCAGGCACATCCTCAGCCGTGAGCGACGATAGGGGCTTGCCTCGCTCGAGCGTAGCCCACAAAAGCATACGCTCGGCCTCCTTACGATAGGACCGTTGCGTGGCGCTGAGCACCGACGGCAGGGACGAAGTGACCGCCCCCAGAGAAGCGCTGCGACTGCCAAGCCACTCGACGATGGCCTCGACATCGTTGCGTGCAGACGGGTTGCTATCGGCTGCAACTGCTCTGCGGAACGCCCCTTGGCTGCCATCCAAGGCGGGTGGCAGGAGCAGCTTCTCCAAAGGTCGAAGTTCCAGCGCAGGCGGCACCACCGCATGGAGTTCATTCAGCGCCAGTTGTGATCTTTTGCGCAAGGCGTGTCGCCCCACGCGCAGGCCCAGCGCTTGCTCATTCGCCTGTAGCCACTCCACCACGCGTGCCGCCTTGTGCGCGCCGATACCGGGCACCCTGACCCACCAGCGCGCGCCGCTCTGATTAACGCGCTCGACCAGCTCTTGCAGCGTGCGCAATTGAGCCCTTTCCAGCCGGCCCGCCAGCAAGGGATGCAGCCACGCGCTGACGGGATCGTTGGGTCGTGGATCTTCAGCTGTCAGATCCTCGAGCCAGCGCAAGGCTTCCAGTTGGCGCTGCACGACCCGGGCCCGGCGCGAGCTCGCGCCGCCCTGCGCGGCGCCGTCGCTGGCACCCGCTTTCGGATGAGCCGCCTCGTACGCCTCGATCTGCTCGGCATGGGAGAAGTCTTCCAGCCCCTGCTCGCGCGCGAAATCCTCCAGGGTCGGGAAACTGGGTGCGCTGGCGAAGCGCTCTGGGTCCAACAGGATCAGCCGCGCAGTACCAGGGCGGCGCTCGCGCCGCGCAGCGGCCGCGAAAGCATCGCGCATCCACACGATGGTGCGCCGGACATTGCGCATGTCAGCCGACTCCACCTCGAGCCGCAGATACCGATCCCAGCTCGCTCTAGCGTCGAGACCTTGGATCAACGCGCGCATGAACGCGAAGTGCGCGCGTTGCAGGCGTTGACGGTGGGTTTTCATGTGAAATATCGGAGACGGGACGATCACGACGCCGCGGCACGTCCCGCCGGACCACGCGCGCAACCCCGCCGCATCGGATGCTCTACCCTGACTGATTCTAGCTGGCGTCCCGCGGCGTACCCGGCCGGCAAGGCGCTCCACAGGTCTTCACCCCCTTCCGCGCTCATCGCGAAAAGAAGCGATCGATCATCGCGACATCGATCGCGCGTCCGATTCGATCGAGAACGTCCGGCGGCGGCTGGATCCGACCGAGTTCTAGGCGAGAGATCATTGGGCGAGACACGCCGGCGCGTCGTGCCAACTGTCTTTCGGAAAGGCACGCCGCATTCCGAAGATCGAACAAGTTCTTACCGCTGCGCATATCCCATCGGTCTCGTTGCAAGCTCAATGGATCCCGAATTTTCAGGGGGCTTTGTGCGTCCCCGGGGTGCGAGGAAACACACGACGACCATTCATCCGCTCCAGGACCTAGCTGGCGGCCAAGCCATGTCACGTCGATCCACTGTCGCATGACGTCTTCATGACTTCAAGCTCGAGGCGACAGGCCTCATCGATGATCAACGAATAGAGCGCTTGCAGAAAGCCGCCACGAATGCCATGGTCCGCGGCGAACGCAGACGCGAGTCGCTGGACGCGATCCATCCGCCAAGGCTCCAAGAGTGACATACCGTGCTTGCGCTTGTGGAGACCAATGCGAGTGCTGCAGTCCAACCGCTGCCGGAGTGCGTGGAGCAGACGTTCGTCGATGCCATCGAGCTGATCATGAAGCGCATTCAGTCTCGCGAGCGCTTGGTCGGGGCTGGCGCTCACTGTCCGACTGTCGAGCGCATAGAACGAAGATGGGGGTTGCATGAGTCCGATGGAAGAAATTCTTGGACCCCATCCTTGTCGCTTCCGTGATCGACCGCAAGGCTTGCATGAGATGCAAAATCATGTCGCTCTGACCTGAACGCGCGGCAAGCTCGAAACCGCGCCGGGCAACGATACAAGTCAGTCGGAGCCGTGCGCCTTTCGTGTGACGCAATTGTGGTCGTGGGCTATGGCACCGTGGTGGCCTCTCCCGCCACGGAAAACTGGTGCTCTTCTCGCCAGGAGACGGTCCGTGGCAGCGCTACCGTTTTGATCTGCACACGGCGAGCAACGTTGGCAGCCGTCACCGCTCCGCGATGCACGCCTGTCTGCGGTGCCAGATCTGGTAGTTCTCAAAGTCTGTGCGCTTTCATCTAATCCTTCAAGGCAAACTCAGTGAAAGCGAATCATGCATATCGTGGCAGGCAACGCGAACTCTTTGTCGAATAGCGCATTCGCGGCGATGGCACACTACCGCTATCGCGTATTTGTCGAAAAGCTTCATTGGGAGCTTGAGAACGATGGCGTCACCGAACTCGACCAGTTCGATCGTCCTGACACCATGTACGTGATGGCGCGCGAGCGAGATGCTCGTCTGAAAGGTGTAGCCAGACTTCTACCCACCAATCAACCTTACCTGCTGAATGACGTTTTCCCGGAGCTGCTTGACGGCCATCCGCCCCCGAACAGCGAGAAGGTATGGGAGCTGTCAAGATTCTCAGTCATCGATCTCGACGCTCCCCGCCTCGAAAGCCAAGCCTCACACGACGCCCCCGAACGCGCCCTGGCACTGCTGGACGTCGTGATGCGTATGGCAGCTTTCGGCGGCGCGGACGAACTCGTCACCGTTTCGCCCCTCGGCGTCGAGCGCATTCTTCGTCGAGCCGGTGTCGTCTCACATCGCATGGGCAGGCCAGTTTGTCTGAACCAGCACTTCCTGTACGCATGCAGGATCGAAATCGCGCCTTCGATCCGCAGGCGGGCGGGCCATTGACCTTTTCGATGAACCCTCACGAGCGGCCTTGGCATGTCAGCCGCTACCTTGCTTCAAGGCGACAGCAAGGCTGCCGAAAAGCATTGTGGCACTGCGGTCCAATCTCATATCAGCAGTCGGAGACGAACCAAACACGCTACCGCCGCAGCCTTGTTCGCAACCCGCAACTTTCGGATTGCGTTCTTTACGTGATAGTTGACCGTATTGGGCGAAACGCCGAGCAAGATAGCAACTTCGTCCGACGTCTTCCCGTCTGCCGTCCAACGCAAAACATCCAGTTCCCGAGCCGTGAGAGCCGGGCACAGCCGTCGCTCGCTCGGCCACAGTGCCTCCGAAAGGTGCTGGTGTGCCGCATCCGACAACCATTGCACCTGCGCGCCTCGTGCCGATACTTCCGCTGCGGAGAGCGGCTCATGCGAGCGTGCCAGCGTAAGCATTCCGACACTCCCGGTGGCATCAAATGACGACTGGGCCCAACCCGCAAGCAATCCTGCCTCGCGGGCCTCCGTCCAGAGCTGCGGGACATCCTTGAATACATCCTGTCGCCAGATCAACGGCGCGCGCGAGCGAACGCCGTGCGCTACGGTCGGGTCGATTGAGAGATAGTCTTGCTCACGATAGCGTTGCTGCCAAGCCGGCGCATAGTTGTTGACCATCAACGTCTTGGGATGAGCGAAAGAGTTGAAGACCCGAAATCCATAGGCACAGTGCTCGAACCCCAAGCATCGCGCACCACGGGCAATCGCTTCAAATTTGGACTCGACTCCCGTTGCGCGTTGCAACGCATCGTCAATCTCCAGAAAAAAGTTGTTTGTTCGAATGAGACAGTCGCTCCGTCGGGGTTTTGAGAGCCGCAGCGCATTGCCATGGCGGTGACCCAGAAACGGTAGGTAGGATTTTTTCTTCACTGCCGGACTTTCATTCAACAAATGTCTACGTCCGTCGGCCTTTGCTTCACCAGAGCATGAATGCAGAAAACCAAACCGGTAGCAGCCAGTCTAAGAACAGACTTCTTTCGTCACACCGACAAATATTCCATCCTTCCCGCCACGGAAGCGTGCTCGCGGCCATTTCGAAACGACGGCGTCTAGGATCGAGCAAGGGCACCAAGTCTGAGTGTCTCGACGCCCCCAATACCTCCATTCACCCTTGATGGCGCAAATCTGTTTGATCGTTGTCGACGGATTCGAACTGTTCGATGTCGCGGCTGCGATACAGGTCTTCGAGGCAGCCAACACGGCTCACGCCGAGATCTACGGGAGATCGTTCTATGACATCCACATCTTTGCTCCGGCAGCAACTCCGGTTCGTGGCGCTAGCAGCACCATCCTGAACATCAGCGCACTGCCGGCAGATTTCGGCGAGAATGTTCACACCGCGCTGGTGATCGGTGGCACTGCATTGCACATGTTGTCCGCATCTTCGACGCATACGAGCCGTGCGCGTGATTGGATCCTTCAGCATCGATCGAAGATCGATCGCATTGCCTCGGTCGGAACCGTTGGTTTCACGGTGGCCGACGCCGCACACCGAAGGGCCGGGCGACCAGACGTGCGTCGCCTGTGGGATGCCGTGGCGGCCTCCGCAGGCATGAAGCTCGCACTCAAGCTGGTGGCGGACGACCTCGGGCAGCCTATCGCCATCAAGGTGACCGAACAGATCGGCGCCTCCTGGGAGCCGATCTCCGCACCGTTCCGCTTTCGCAGTGGCTTTCCCGCACGCGCCACCGGGGACAGTCGTGTCATTGCCCTGCACGCCTGGATGGACGAAAACCTCCACGAACGCCTGTCCGTGGAGACACTGGCGGAACGGGTGGCGATGACACCAAGAACCTTTGGTCGCTTTTACCTCCGAACCACCGGCATCACGCCGGCGCGCGCGGTCGAGTTACTTCGTCTAAGTCGGGCTTGCGACGAGATCGAGACAACGCCGATGTCATTCAAGGCCATAGCCTTGCGTTGCGGCTTCTCGACAGAAGAAGTGATGCGTCGAGCATTCTTGCGGGTTCTCAAGATGTCGCCGAGTGACTATCGCCGGCAGTACCGGGCCGGTACGCAGCAAGGTAGCCAGGACTGACCAGCAATCAGCAGTAGTCTCTCAGGGCTGCGGAAGGTCGTCAGGCCAAATGAGACGCAAGGACAAGATCCTCGCGCCGAATCGATCGTCACTCAGTTGGCAAACTGCTCGCTGCCGACGATCCCGATCTTGACGACGCCGAGACGCTGAGCGCTGGCCATGACGCCTGCCACATGCTTGTACGGAACACTCTTGCTGGGGCGCAAATGGACCTCGGGTTGATCGGGCTGCGCGGCAATCGTCGCCAGACGTTGCTCGAGATCAGCGCGGCCAGACACGACCTCTCCGTTCCATCCGATTGTTCCGTCGGCTTCGACTTCGATGCGGACCTCCTTTGTGACAATCGGCGGGTGCGGATCGTTGCTGGGGACCGGCATGTTCATCTTCACGGCGTGTGTCTGGATGGGGATCGTGATGATGAACATGATCAACAACACCAACATGACGTCGATCAGCGGTGTCGTGTTGATGTCGACGATGATCTCTTCATCACCATCGCCGCTATTCGCACTCATTGCCATTTTTTCTCCTACCGGCTCGCGCTGCCCGCAGGCGGCTCGGTGATGAATCCAACCTTGTGGATGCCTGCCCGTCGACAGGCGGCCACCAGTCGCCCGACTGCCTCATAAGGAACTTCTGCGTCACCGCGAATGTGGACCTCGGGTTGCGGCTCCTTGACTGCCATGATCTTCAATCGGGCGACCAAGGCTTCCACGTCGGGCATCCGTTCCACGCCCCAGTAGAGATCACCGCCACGGCTGACAGCAAGCACGATGTTTTCCGGCTTGGTCTGCGTCGGAACGTTACGTTCCTTGGGGAGTTCGAGCTTGATGGATTGCGTCACAACCGGAATGGTGATGAGAAAAATGATCAGCAATACCAACATCACATCGACCAAAGGGGTCGTGTTGATGCTCGAGTTCAATGCCTCGTCATTCCCATCGGCACTGACGTTCATTCCCATTTCGCAGGCTCCGTCGTGATGACAGGCGACTGAGCGCCCGCCTGTCCGTAGGCGCGCAGCAGGTAGGCAGGCACAAGCACGACCAGGCTCATCGCTTGGCTCCGATCAGTACATTGTGAAGATCTCCGCTGAAGTTGCGCACCCGCTCCATCGCGCTCTTGTTGCGTCGGATCAGCCAGTTGTAGCCCATCACTGCGGGAACGGCGACCGCCAGCCCGATGGCAGTCATGATCAACGCCTCCCCGACCGGACCTGCCACCTTGTCAATCGATGCCTGGCCTGAGATACCGATCGCCGTGAGTGCGTTATAGATGCCCCAGACCGTGCCAAACAGACCCACGAAGGGCGCAGTGGAACCGACCGTCGCAAGAAAGGCAAGCCCATCCTGCAGCCTGCTCTGCACCTTCTCCACGGCACGCTGGATGCTCATCGTCACCCATGTATGCAGATCGATCTGTTCAACCAACGTGCCCTCATGGTGCTGACTGGCCGTCAGGCCCTGTTCGGCGATGTAGCGAAAGGCGCTTCCATTTCGCAGCGTTTGCGCTCCGGCTTGCACACTGCCAGCCTTCCAA
This sequence comes from Variovorax sp. FG153, assembly GCF_057809595.1. Taxonomy (NCBI): domain Bacteria; kingdom Pseudomonadati; phylum Pseudomonadota; class Betaproteobacteria; order Burkholderiales; family Comamonadaceae; genus Variovorax; species Variovorax sp. FG153. The sequence continues at coordinate 23,308 of NZ_JBMDKG010000028.1, read as the reverse complement.
AACGACTTGCTGGCCGCGCTGGCGGCATTCAGCAGCTTTTGCTGCTCGTAAAGCTTGACGAAGATGATGCACCAGCTTCCGATGCTCATGAGCACCATGATGATCAACGTCCCTTTCGCGACGAAATCACCCTGCGCCCAAAGGGCGTTCAGTCCATAGGGATTCTCTATCGCATGCGCGGACGGCGCTGCACCTCGACCTTGATCCTGGCTCTCATCGGTCGTTGACGAGGGGACGTTCGCGTAGGTGCTCGCAACTGCCGGCGCACTGGCCGCTGGCGCTATCGGACTTGGCACCGGCTGGGCTGACGCTGTAAGTGCGCCGACCATCAAGGTGACAGACATAGCAGCGAGCCGGACGCTGCGAATGAAATTGATGAGGGACATGAGTGCTTCTCCATTAGAAAATTTGACAAAACGTGCATCACTGGCACGTGGATCGCGCGTGGCCATGCGCCCCGCACGAACAGACCTGTCGCGGCAGACGCGGCGAGCGCGCGACGGCGAGGCGGCTCTTACTCGAGCTTCCACACGTACTCGACGGTGGCGACCGCACCGCCTATCGGTTGCCCCTCCGAATCGGTGCCCGGCTTGAAGGGACACCGGCTCAACACCTCCACCGCCGCCGCATCCAACGAACGATGCTCCCGGGTCGGTCCCGAGGGCCTGTCGATCTCCGCTTTCGCCACGCGACCAGACGCGTCGATCGTGAATCGAATGCGCGTGGTCCCTGTGGCCTCTGCTCTCAATGCCGCTCTCGGGTACTCCGGCTTCTCGCAAGAAGACACGTCGATGCGCGCCGGTGTGCCCAAGGGTCGAGGCACAGACGGCGGCGCTGGCGGCGCGATGACCACGGGCGCGGGGGGCGGCGGCACCGAAGAGGCCGTGATCGACGGCTGCGCATCTGCAGGCGGCGCGACATTGAGCTCCGGCGGGGGCACATAGCTCGGTGGCGGCGGCGCGGCCTTGCGTGGAGGCGGAGGCTTTCGGGGCGTTTCTTTGGGCGGCGGGGGCGGCGGCGGCGGGGGGGGCGGTGCCTTGGGCTCCTCCAGGATGCTGACTTCCACGGGTGCCTTCACGACTTCCACGACCCGGCGCGCCAGTCCGCTCACCAGCGCCCAGCCCAAGAGCAGATGCAGTCCGACCACCACGAAGAAGCCGACCGCCTTGCTTGCAGGTCTTCGGTTTTCACTGAAATCCATGGATCAATTTCCTAGCCGGGGATCTGCCAAGCAGATGTCGGCAAAGTGCGAGGCGACGCAACCGCGGCGTCGGCAAGTCAGAGCGTTGAGCAACCCGTTCATGCGAACCTCGAGGGTGAGAACGCCTTCGCCTCCGTGTAAGGCCGCTTGGACTCGATAAGGTCCGCCAGAAGGCGTGCCCCGGCCGGCCCCAACGTGAATCCATGGTGCCCATGACCAAAGTTGAACCACAGGCCGCGATGGCGATGCGCCCGCCCGATGACCGGCTTCATGTCCGCGCAACATGGCCGCGCGCCGACCCAGGGCTCGTCTTCGACGGGAATACCTAAGCTCAGCAGCTCGCGGGCCTCGGCTTCAGCACCGGCGAGCTGACGTGGCGTCGGATGCGCATCGATGCGCGCGATCTCTGCGCCCGTTGTGATGCGCAGGCCTCGACGCTGCGAAGACATCACGTAGCCGCGTTCGGCGTCCAGGGTCGGAACGAGCACGCCATCTCCCCCGATGTAGTGCCGGTGGTAGCCGCGCTTGACGAACAGCGGCAACCGATAGCCCAGTGGTTTGATCAGCGAATCGGACCAGGGGCCGAGCGCAACCACCACGTGCCGTGCATGCAAGATGCCGCCATCGAGACGAGCCTCCCAACCGATCGATCGCTCCCTCAAGGCGATCGCGTCGGCACGGATGATGTGGCCGCCTCGTCGCTCGAACGCCTTGGCATAGCGTTCGACCAGTGCCCCTGGATCGCTCACGCTCCACGACTGCACCCAGTGAACGGCGCCGGCAACCGGCATGCGCAGCGCCGGCTCGGCCAAGGCCATCGCATGGGTGTCAAGTGCGTCAAAGGCGATGCCGTACTCCAGCTTCAGGCGCTCGGCCTGGGCGACTGCTTCCTCGAAGGCGCGCGGACTTCGGTACATCAAGCGAAGGCCCTTGCGGCGTACCAGATCTTCCGCGCGGGCAAGCGCCACAAAGCGGCCGTGCTCGTTCGTGACATGCTTGATGAGCCCCGCGTACTCGCGACTGATGCGGCGATGCTTCGACGGGGCAGAATTCCGCCAATAGCGCACCAACTGGGGTAGAGCGGCCAACAGGTCCATGAAGTGATAGTTGATGTCCAGGCCCCGTCCGAGGGCGGCACCGACCAGCGCCTTCAGATCGCGCGGGAACGTATAGGGTTCGACAGCCTCGCGTTGGATGACTCCCGCATTGCCATAGCTGGTCTCGCGCCCGACCGGCGAGCGATCGACCAGCGTCACTGAATGTCCGCGCAGCGTCAGTTCCAGGGCCGTACAGGTGCCGACCATGCCGGCGCCCAGGACCACGATTTCATCTGGCATCGGACATGGCTTCGGTTTCGAGCCGCGTTGCGGCGGTCACCGTGATTTCGATGCGTGCGCCGGGCACCAGCAACTGTGCCACCACCGTCGTGCGCGTCGGATACGGCGTCTGAAAATGCTTTCGGTACGTCGCATTGAACTCAGCGAAGTCCTCCGCGCGTGCGAGATGGACGGTGACCTGTACGACGTCGGCCAAGCTCAGGCCAACGGTGCGAAGCGAGGCATCGATGCGCTCAAGCGTCAGATTGGTTTGTGGCGCGATGCCATCGGGAATCGGTCCAGCGTCCGGGATCGGGAGCTCGCCGGAGAGGAAGACCAGTCCATTCGTACTGCGAATCTTGGAGAACGGAAGTTGGTTGTCGGTACGGTTCATCGTGTGCGCTGCGCCGTGCTTTGGCGCAGATAACTTCTGTGAAGTGAAAGGTTGGAAGACTTGTCGAGAGCCGGGGGAGCGCCTGCGAGCGATCGAGAGCCGGCCTTGCTAGAGCAACTCGCGCAGCGCGCCAAGCAACCGAGCGATCTGTTCAGGCGTGTGATCCGCGAAGGCAGCGCAACGCAACACGCCCATCGGTCCGGCGCCCACGTAGGTGGAATAGGCCACGAAAATGCCCTGTTCCCAGAGTGCGCGCTGGATCCGCTGCATCTGCAGACCATCCCCGTGCACAAAGGCGGCAATGGGTCCGGCGTTGTCCTCGACCTTCAGACCCAGGCCCCGCAGGCCCGCCTTGAGCGACCGCGCGTTCTCACGCAAGCGCAGAAGGAGTTCGGGGCGTCTGCGAATCAGGCGCAGGCTCTCCGCGGTCATAGCGGCGCCCGCGGAGCAGCCCAGCACCGCGCCACGCGCCACCGGGGTGCGCCACAGCTGCGCGATGGTTTGCGCATCACCAAGCGCAAACCCTCCGTGCGCGCCCAACGCCTTGGCAGTCGAGCCGCCGATCACCAGCCGGTCGAAGGGAAGCTGCGCGAGTTCTGCGCTCCCCCTTCCCTGCGGACCGATCGTTCCGAAGGCGTGAGACTCGTCAACCACCAGCCACCCGTTGAAAGGGGCGATCAGCTCCGCATACGCCGACAGTGGCGCAATGGCTCCCGTCGTCGCGAACACTCCGTCCGTGGCGACGAGTGGCCGCTGACCGCGCTCGAGTGTGTTTCCGAGCATGCGCGCCAGGTCTTGCACATCGCGATGCGCAAACGAATGGATTGGCTTGCCGGCCGCGTGGGCTCCTTCCCGCAGGCTGTAGTGGGCGGATTCGTCGATGTAGACAACATCACAGTCGGGCGCCAGTCCGGTGAGCGCGACAAGCCCGAACAGGTAGCCCGTTCCGAAATACATCGCAGCTTCCGTACCGAAGAACCGACGCGCTTCGGCCTCCGCTTGCTGGTTCGCGCCTGAACTGAAGCCATAGTGGCGCGGCAGGTGTGTGCTCGCACCAAACTGCCGCAGCGCAGCGCAGCCGATCTCGACGAGTTCCGGCGCGCCTCCCAGCCCGAGGTAAGCCGAGCCGCCGAAACAAAGCAGTTGCCGCCCGTCGACCATCATCGATGCGCCACTCGGCGATTCGACAAGACAAGGCGGTGATCCGCCGCTAGCCAAGGAGATCGTGGTGTTCATGCCAGATGCGGGGACGGGTTGTCCGTCGCGGGGAAGAAGTGCATGTGCCGATGGCGGTACGGGAGTCGTGCGAAGTCCATCGACAGCGCCGCACCGGTTTCAATGACGTGCCGATCCGTCGACAGCTTCGAGAACTCCCCGTAGTAGTGATGGCTCGACTTCACCGCGATGACCCGGGCTTCATGCAGAGGAACGCCCAACCCGGTGAAGGCGGATGGCGACAGCGTTTGTTGCCGCCGGCTGCTCAGGACGATGTCCGTGGCATTGACGCGGATCCAGGCGGCGCGACCCAGCGGATCACGAATACCCCCGACGCACTGCACGTGATCGGGCGCGAGCCCTCGAACGATTGCGACCACCTCGAGAGGTTGTCCCGATACCGCTCCGCTCTTTCCGCCCAGGCTCAACCGCAAGCGCGTCCCGATCCCCGAATCGAAGCATGCCTGGACACTTTGCGGGTCGACCAGCATCCCCAGCGCGCTGCGAAGCTGCGTGCGCTCCAAGAGTTCGGCCAGCAGCACGGTGTGGTCGCCCGGCGCCCCGCCGCCCGGGTTGTCGCCTGCGTCCGCCAGCAGCCGGGGCGCTAGGCCCTGCGCGTCGAGACCTTCGAGCGCCTGGCTGACCGACTCCAGACGAGGCAGCATCGCATGGCGGATCCGATAAAGCGCCTGCGCAAGTTCTGTGGCCTGGGCCATTGCGAAGGCGGCGTCGCCGTCCGCCACCACCAGCACCTTCGTTCCCGCATCCGCCACATCGCCCCATGGGAAACCATGCACCAGGCTCACCGAAAGGACGCCCGGACGTTTCTCGACCTCGCTCATCTTGTCCACCAGGCCGCGCATCGGCTCGATGGTCGTGGGGTAGAAGCCGACCATGCGGCAATCCGCGACGGCCATCACCGGACGGGTGACACCGCTTGCCGCGGCCCGGCAGGCGTCGAACAGCTCCGCGGCCCGGGCTTCGTAGTCCGTGTGGGGGTACTCGCGCATGAGGATGATGACGTCCGCATGCTGGGTCATGGTGGACGTCATGTGGCAGTGCGGGTCGAGCTCCACGCCAATCACGCATCGGGGACCCACGAGTTCGCGTACGGCGCGGATCAGGTCTCCCTCACAGTCGTCCTCGCCTTCGGCCACCATTGCGCCATGAAGGAACAGCAGCACCATGTCCAGCGGCATCGCCGCGCGCGCTGCGCTAAGGATTTCTCCGCGCAACTGCGCGTAAGCTTCGGCCCTGACCCGCCCCGCCGGTTGAGCGATGGCATACACGCCTTCGATCACCTCGTCGCCATAGCGGCGCGCGCGAAGGCGCCACTGTTCCACGATCGGGCCGACGTCGCCCAGCGCTCGCGCGGGTGTCGGTCCTCGAATGATGCCCAGTTCCTCGAACGACGCGAGGGTCGTGGGGTGCTCCGAGAATGTGTTGGTCTCCGTGACCAACGCGGATGTGAAGATCTTCATGAAAAAGAGCCTGTCTTAAAGCGCACGCAAGCGCGGTGCGAGCAAAGCGACGATTACTAGCGCGAGCACGAGTACTGATGCCGGCGCCGCCAGCCAGAGCAAAGCCAAGCGCTGTAGGGACGACGCATCGGGCGCCGCGCCCAGGGTTCCAACCCAGCCGAGCCCGATCCCCACAACGATGCCACCCAGTGATTGACCAAACTTCTCGGCGGAAAAGAGAACACCGAGGTATAGCCCGAGGCTTTCACCTTGCGCGGACGACTGTGTAGCGGTCTCCATCGCCAGTGTGGTGATTACTACCGTGAGCCCTCCACAAGCGACGCCGAACAGAACGGCTCCAGCAACCATCGGCGTGAGCGTGCGCGGTCCGGCAGTGAGGCAGACGACGCCGACGAGCGCCAAGAAGAGCGCGCCGCCAAGGATGCGAGCCGGGGCAACGCGACGCGCGACCCACGGAGCCACGGCAACGCCCGCCAACAGCGCGACAAAGATCGGCGTAAGAAGCAACGAGAGGCTTTCAGGACCTGCCTTGAGCAAATGCTTGTTGGCGTAGGGCAAAGCGCTGAGGAGCGCCGTCGAACTCGTGCCAAGTAGCAAAAGAACTAGCGCGACGCCATAGAACGCCTTGTTACGCAGCGTCGCGCGCAAAGCCTTCGGCAGCGACGGAGGCCGCTCGCGCTCGATCCCGGTGCGCATCGGGACCCTCCGCACGACGAGCCAGCAGACACCCAAAGCGACGAAAGCACCGGCGGCCAGCACCAGCGCGGCGACGAGGTAGCCGCCATGAAACTCGCTAAAGTGCGCAACGATCTGTGGCGCCAGTACAGTCACCAAGAGTCCTGCAATGGTCTGCCCAAGTGCACGGGATGACATCAAGGTGCTCCGGTGCTCCATGCCGTCGCACATATCACTCGCAATCGCTGTGTGGGCCACAGTGAAGACAGTAAGCAGCAACGATTGCAGGATCAAGATGGACCCCAGCACAAAGATCCTTATCGGCAGCGGAAAAGCCCACGTAGGCACAAAAAGCAGTACCAAAATGAAGGGGAGCGAGAAGGCACTGAAGGCAATCAAGTGACTTCGACTGCCCGCGGCACGCGCGGCGTTGTCACTTCGTCGCCCAATCCATGGGTCGAGCAGCAGATCAGCAAGCTTGGGAATCGCCAATAGCACGCCTGCCAGCGCGGGCGGTACCTTTGCAAACTCTGTCAGGTAGAACAGGAAAAGCAGAGGCACCACGCCAGAACTCAAGGTAGAGCCGAACGCCCCGGCACCAAATCCCGCCAGGGCTATGCGCGAGGGCGCGGGCATCTCAGCCATGGGAGCAATCCCTTGTGAACCGCAGCTGTCGAGTGCGTGCGGTATCCAACAATAGCTCGCGCTCCCCGTCCTTACCGGTCACCAGGCGCAGCGTGCCGTGCAAGGGTAATGCCGGATCCTCGCTGACCATCAGACAGGTATCGGCAAGCAACGGCTCCAACTTGTAGGTGCTGCGTCCATACAGTCCCGCGATGCGCATCAACCCAGGGCGGCTGTCCTCAATCACGGCCTCGCCACCGAGTTCCCTGCTGCACCACTTGCCCGCGAAGGCCTCGAGAACCTTCCGATCCTTCCCGGCGTTTTCGAGGCGATCACAGCGATAGCGCCGGCCTTGTTCGATCACGTCGATCGCGACAACCCTGTCAGCGTCGTTGCGCACCAGCTCGACCGTCAGGGCAATCACCGACAACAGATTCACCTGCAAGACGTCCGACGTCGATTGAGTCAAGGGGAGCGGAAGCCCGAAACTGCGCAGGACCAAGGTGTCCCCCTGCTTTGCAATGGCAAAGTGGCGGCCGTTCAAGGCACAGTGAAAGTCACCGCACAGCGCATCCGCAGAATCTGCGCTCACTGGTTCCTCCGCTGCTTCTAGTTCGTCCTCGAGCATCACGCTCAACAATCGCTGTGCAATCTCTACCGCAGTGACGTCGCTGCGGTTGCTCATGACCACGATCTGGACACCGTAGTCAGGTGCCGCGATCATCTGACATGTTCCGCCCACCACGCCGCCGGCATGATGAAGAATCTGCACGCCTCGCCATGTCTCACGAATGAGCCCAAAGCCGTAAGGGTGGAGGTATCCGTTGTTCAGTTCGGTTGGTGCCATCAACTCGTGTGAGAGCCGCTGCGGCCAGATCCTGGGCGTGATGAGGTGGCTCAGCCAGCGCTGCATATCATCCAAGGTGGACGCAATGCCACCTTCTCCGAGAATGACCGAGGGAAAGATCCCCTTCGAGAATCCGCCCTCGGCTCTCGCGATGTGCGAGGTCGCGCTTCCAAGCAGCGGATCAAGATCTGTACACCACAAGAAGGAATCGTTCATCGACAACGGCTCAAATAGCCGTTCACGCAGGCCTTCAGCCAAGGAGACCCCAAGCACGCGCTCGAGCACCTTGGACAGCATGCGGTAGCCCCCGTTGTTGTACATGAGCTGTTCGCCAGGCTTGAAGTTTTCTTCCTGCTGTCGGCACTGATAGTCGAAGGCCCCTTCGCTGGGCACAACGGTCATCCCGTTGGACAACAAGGAGAGGTCCAAATAGTCGCGCGTGCCCCCCGTGTGATTCATGAACTGCCGAAGTGTGCGGATTCCTTGAGTCGCTGGAAGCTCAGGCAGCCAGCGCCCGACGGGCTCATCGATCGAGAGCAAACCTTCATCACGAAGCAGCAGCGCGAGCGCTGAGGCGAAATGCTTGCTCGTCGAGCCGATGCGCATCTTCGTGGAGGGCGTGTTGATCAGGCCCGAGTCCAGGCTGGCCATGCCATAGCCGCGACGCAGAAGCGTCTTCCCATAGTGCTGGACGCTGGCCACCAGGCCGGGGGCGTCGTTGCGGTGAAGTTCGGAAAGCACGGCTTCCAGCTTTTCGGTGCGATGGAGGGTCATGGTTCTATTCGGTCCTAAAATGAATGATCAATCATTGTTTTTTCTGTGCAGCATGCCCAAACGAGATGAGAGCCACATGGCGTCGGTGCGTAAGCAAATCCTGGACGCCGCCCGCGTCGTGTTCGAACGCAAGGGAGTCGCTGACGCATCGATGGCCGAAATCAGCACGCAAGCGGGCCTTTCGATCGGCTCGATCTACGTTCACTTTCGTGCGAAGGAGGATGTCCTGCTTCAATTGATCGAAGCGGCGGATGTCAATGCCTCGCCCTTCGAGCAGTGCAGCAGTGCGGGAGAACTGCTGGGTCTTGTGGAAAGCCTGCTCAAAGCCCAGGAGCGCCCGGATGCCAGCAACCAGACGGCCCGCACGGCGCTCGAAGTCGCCGCGATCACGCGACGCAATCCGGACGTTCAGGCCGTTGTCACAAGAAACTTCAAGAGCTTGCGTCGCGCCCTGCTCGAGGCGGTGGCGCGCATCGGCCAGGCATCCGGTCATGCCGACGACGGCGAGATGCTTGCCATCGGAGAGTCGATCCTGGCGCTGCTGATCGCGGCCCAAGCCCAGATGCTGATCGGTGTTCCTACCAATGCTGAAGCCAAACTCAAGGCGGCGCGACTGCTGATCAAGTTGCTGCACGGCGCCCCCGTGCGGGTGAAGCGGTAGCCCACAACGGCTGCTCACTCGTATCGATGACAAAGGCTGCATCGTCAAAATCGATGTAGCCATCCGCGTAGGCTGCCGCCGGCGTGGTGTCTGAAGCCATCAGCAAGGGCGAGTCGAGGTCGACCAGGTCGGCCCACTGCGCTGCGATGAACGCCGGCTGGATGGCACGCGATCGTCCTCCCATGCACCCGACCATCACTTTCATGCCGCGCTCACGCGCTGCGTGAACGAGCAGCAAGGCAGCGCTCAAACCACCGCATTTGTCGAGCTTGATGTTCGCAACTTGGTATCTCTGCGCGACATCGTCCAGGTCTTCGATGGTCTGCAGAGATTCATCCGCGGCGATCGGAATCGGCGAGAAGTAGCCCTGCAGTTCGTGATCGTTCGCGGCGGGCAACGGCTGCTCGATGAGCACTACCCGGCAAGCGAGCAAGGCGCCCATCATTCGCTCAAGGTGGGCCATCGACCACCCTTCGTTCGCATCGACGGAGAGTGCCGCGTCCGGCCGTGCAGAGCGTACTGCATTGATCCGTTCGATATCGAGCTCGTGCCCATCGAGCTTGAGCTTGAGAGCCTTGGCTGCCGAGTGCGACCGCGCTGCCAACGCCATGCATTGAGGCTCGTCCACCCCAAGCGTCACCATGGTGGGGAGTGGACGCAGCGAGGGCAGAAATGCCATGCGATAGGCGGGTTCCCCCCGTTGCGCGGCCATGAGCTGCCAGAGCACCCAATCGAGTGCGTTGCGTGCGCCACCCGCGGGCATCTTCTGGACCTCGCGCCAGGCACCAAGGAGGTCCTGCGGCAGCCAGTCGCGCATGGCCTCGATGTCTTGTTTCATCCGCAGCCCGTCCTCGCCGCGGTAGAACACGCCAGCGGCCTCGGCGCGCGCCACATGGCGCCCATGGCGCCCATGGCGCCCTTCCACGCCGAGGACACACTGCCCCGGCAGCACGCGCCCGGCAATGGCCAACGGCTGCTTGAAAAGGATGTCCTGCGCGGACGCGTGTATTTCCATCGCGTCTCGCCGCTCAGGAGAAGTCCATGGAGAACTGCAGCCCGATCGTGCGCGGGGTGATAAGGTTCACCCGCGCCGGTCCGCCCGCAGTGCTCAGGGTGGTATCGGCTGCAGTCTGCCCGCGGCGATTGGTCAAGTTACGCACAAACAGACCCACATTGACCTTGCCCACCTGCACGCCGCCGCGCAGGTCGATCGCCGTGTACGCCGGCAACCTGTATTGAGGGATCCCAGGGGAGGACTTGAAGCTGTTCAAACGGTCGCCGGTATAGCGCAGGGTCGCACCGAAGTACGCTGGGTAGCCGCTGACGCTGAAGTTGTAGTCGGCCTGCACGGCGGCCGAGACCCGCGCCGTGTTGGGCAGTCGCTCCCCAGCCCTTCCACCCAGATCGGGGCTGTCGTCGACGAGCTTCGCGTCGATCACGCTGAGCGATGTGGCCAATCGCAGCGAGTCGATCGGCGCCGCGCGCAGCGTCCATTCAAGACCGCGCGAACGCGCACGCCCCGCATTTCCTATGCCGGAAAAGCCCGCGCTCGACGTGAACACCTGCATGTCCTTCCAGTCGATCTGGTAGAGCGCCACCTCCGTCGACAGGCGGCCCGGTATCACGTCGCCTTTCCAGCCCAGTTCATAGCTCCACAGGCTGTCGGACTTGAAGGAGGAGTTGGTGAGCGGTGCTCCGGTCAGGGGATTCACGATGAGTGGCAGCGGTCCCCCTGGCCGGTATCCACTGGCAGCGCGTACGTAGATCGCTTGATGTTCGGCCGGACGCCATCTTCCTGTGAGCAGCCAGGTCGTCACACCCTCCGATGACTGCGACGCAGGCTGGGGTTTTGGCGCGAAGATGCCGCTGAACTGCTGATCCAAGCGCTGGCTGTTGCGGCTGTGGCGTACCCCCATGGTGACGTCGGCATCTGGCGTGATGTAGTAGGTGCCGGTGCCGAAGATGGCGGTTTCACGGAAGGTCGATGGAAACTTGGCATCTGCCAGAACCGGATTCGTCGGCTGCGCAAACGCGTTGAACGGGCTGAGATGCTGCGTCTTGGAGCCAGTCTCGTCGGTATAGAAGAAGCCCCCCAGCCATTCAAACTGCCGACTGCGCGGCGAGGTCAGTCGCACCTCCTGCGTGAACTTCCGGTTGTTGAACCCATAGTCCATGCCATACGCACTGTTGACGATTCCTTGCGGCGCGAGCAGCGGCACGTAAAGTGCAGAGGTGTCAACGCGGCCCGCGCTCGAGGTACGCTGCCATCCGGTGATCGCATCGAGCGTGGCCCACTTCAGATCGACTTTGAGTGCTGCAGAGACGAGGTCGTTGCGAACCTCGGATGGCTCGCTCAACATGAGCCGCTTGGTCCGTGCGCCGAAGAGGGGGCGACCTGTCGCGATGTCGGTGTCCTGGGTCGACGCTCCGTCGCGCTCCTGGTTCTGGGTCAGCGCGGTCAGCCGAACAGTCACGTCCTTCGAAGGCGTGAGGAGCAAAGCGACGCGAGCACCGTCCGTCTTCGAAGCGTCCACCAGGCGTCCGGAGCGATTGACGTCACGGATGAATCCGCCGTCCGAACGCTGATAAACGGTCGCCCGAAGCCCGGCGACGCCGTCGCTCAGCGGCGCGTTCAACATACCTCGCATGACGTGACCGGTCTTGCCGCCCTGCACACCGGAAGCTTCCGCGGTCACTTGGCCGCTGAACGCGCTCGAATCCGGCTCTACAGCCACATACTTGATCAGCCCCCCCATGGCGCCGGCGCCATAGAGCGTTCCCTGTGGTCCGCGAAGCGACTCGACGCTCGCGAGATCGAACAGGCCGAGATCGAGCGAGGAAGATCCCCCGCCTGCATAGGCGGAGCTCGAGCCGAATGGAACGTCATCCACGTACATGCCGACCGTCGCCCCAACTTGCGAGCCTGTCGAAATGCCGCGCATGGTGATCTGGCTTCCGCCCGTGCCGCCCCCCGACTGGTTGTGATTCATGCCGGGCAGCAATGCAGCCAGGTCACTCAGTGACTGGTAGCCACCACGCTCCATGTCCTCGCCTTTGAGCACATCCGCCGTCAACGGAACCTCCCTTGCCGGCTCTCTGCGTCGCTGCGCGGTGACGCTGATGGACTCGATCGATTTGGGCGCAGCGGACTCGGAGGTGGACACGGCAGGCGGCGCATCTGACTGCGCACTGGCGTACAGATGCACGCTGCCACAAGCAATGGCGATGGTGGCTCGCAGCCACGCAGGGCGCCGAGGTGCGCCAGAGTGATCCCGAAGAACTAACATTTGTCTCCTATCAAAATGAATGAGGATTCGTTTTTTTTGAATTGTGCGGTTTTTCTCTTTCAGGTGCAAGTGGTAGTTCAAAAGGCTCTGCATGCGCGCGGATCAGCGCGGGTGCGACTGCTTTGACGGCGGCGAGACGACGGACAGAACCGCCAGACTTGGTGTATGTGTGCAAACAACTCAGGTCGCCCGGGGACAGCTGCGGCGCGTTGTGCTCGACGGCGATACGAACAACACCTCGCGCACGGCACTTCGCGCTTCTTCACGCATGCCTGCGTCCGGGGCCGGGACCTGCCGTTCTTCATCGACAGCCGTCGTATCGTGCAAGACACAGTTGGCGCCACAGCCATGGAGCAGTCGCACGCGAAAAGCCATGCCCTGCTCGTGAGCCGCGGGGCACCGAGCGCCTCGAATGGGCGTCTCGCAGTCGAGCCGGGCCCGAGCGAACGCGTGGACCGTCCCTACCCGCTGTTGGTGGGACCGACGTTCAAGCGACACACGGATGTCCCCTTGTACGGGCCACGAAAGCACCATCAAGTTTTCCGCCGATGTACCGATAACATGAATAGCTTGGAAATCAAATGAGGCATCGTTTCCCTCTCGGGACGCAGTATTGGACCCGCGGCAGACACCCATGTCTGTGTACCGTGGTCGACCAACTCACCGTCTTAAATCTCGCCGGCCACGTCGTCTCGACGCACTACGCCACGCAGCACGAGTTCCTCGGTCAAAAGATCAGGGATCACAATGTGATGGACGCAACGATCGCTCGGGGACTTCTCCCCGAGTACCAGCAGCTGCTGACCGCCTCGCCGGCGGCACTTGAAGCAAGGCACACGGCACGCCCGCCTGGCTGCGTCCACTTGTGCGAGGACGTCGAGGCAAACAGCTGAGCGGTGTCGATGAGCTCGGCGCTGATGGATGCACCTGCTCATGAACGACGAACAGGTCTCCGAACGCCAGCGTGCGTGATCCGGCGAGGATGGCGGCGCTCGGAACGCATGCGACAAGATCAGGACGGAGGCCTTCGAGGACAACGCGCCATCCGAGAACCGCTCCCGCGCGCTCGCAAGCTCACAGGCCGTCCCGGGGGCGACAAAAAAGCTTCCAGCCTTCCCCCCGGCATCGGGACCCGCCAGGGTCAGAGGAACGTCGTGACCAGCACCATCAACGCTATCGCAATGATGTATGCCGCCATCAACCACTGGAAACGATGGCCGACCCAAAAACTCTGCTCAGCGAAACGATCAGGCAGCCGCTCTTCCTCGGGGCGATCTTGCCCGACGGGCGAATCCAGACGCTCGCTTGTCTGCCGAGCGATCAGCAATGGGAACCCGGTGCCTCGGCATGCGCTGCAGATGACCACCCCTTCCGTAAAGCAGGAAGGGCAGGGAACTTCATCGCCGTCGTGCGTTCGGTACAGGCCGCTGCCGTGGCAGCTCCGACAAGCCACGACCCCGGCGGTGCATATCGGACAAGAAGAGGGAATGTCGATTTTGTTTTGAGTTACCGAAGCGGCGTCGGGTGACATGAGGATTCCAGAATCCGGAACCTGTAATACGCTTGGTGGCCGCGATCGGATGACCATTGTTTAAGTAAAAACCATTCAAACTCGATCTTGGTGGCTATAGCCATCAGCGAGCACAACACGCCCCCTAAAAAGCGGAGGAGGAACGGGGAAATCTATGGTTGCGTGCCCGGCCGCGAAGTTGCAGTTTCCCCCGGCACCTGAAAGCCGAGCGCTCAACATCCCCTGCCCCCTCTAGGAGCGGTCGCTCATCTCTTGAAGAAACACGCGCTTCCAGTCTTCGATCGTTGACTCGGAGACCACCGAGGCATGGGCCGCGATGCTGAGTGCCAAGCTCGGGGCGCCGCTCGCACTAGGCACTGCAGTGCCCATGCCGAAGCCGTCCTTCACCACGGTGCCCTGACTCAAAGCGAAGCCGGTCTTGCGCGCCATGCGCACGGCACTGCGCACGCTCTGGGGATTCAAGCGGGGATAAGGCTTCAGACCGGGAGCGATCAGGTCGATGATCTGCTCGCTGTGTTCCTTGTCCAACGCAGCCAGCAATGCGGTGGCACCCGCACCCACCCCAAGCAAGCGTCGCTGGCCTACTTCCACAGGCACGAAACGCATGAGCGCCTGACTGTCTGCCTTGGCGAGGCAGACCGCTTCGACGCCGCTTCGACGCATCAGGTACGCGGTGGCGCCCGTTCGACGTGAAATCGCGTTAAGCACGGGCCGCCAGTGCGCTACCTCGAGCATGCTGGCGGACGGCGCGAGGCTCAATTCGTGGACCAACTCCCCCAAACGGTAGCGCTTGTCCCGCCCGGGCGCGCTCGCAAGCCGTTCCTCAATCAGGCAGCGCAGGATGCGGTGCGCGGTGGAGCGGGCCAGGCCGCAATCGGCCGCCACCTCCGCCAGCGTCACGCCTTCGGCGCCGGCTTTGCCAAGGGAGCGCAGCACCGCGGCGGCCCGGCGTATCGCCTGCGTGCCGCTGGGAGGATCCGATTCGGGAGAAGTGCCCATGATGTGGAACAGCGGTTGCCGTGATTTCCCTTGCCGGCAGGCGAAGGGCTGGATGTCATCGAACGCATGCGCCAAATTCGATGCTCGATTATTCCATCATGTGGTTGATCTCGATTCCCCCGAAGCCGCAACAGGAGCACGACCATGGGCTACCCGATTTCCTTCACGCCTTCCCGCCGCCGGCGCAACCTGGTTGCGGCCGCCACGGTTGCCGCGCTGGCAGGCATCGCCCCGTGGCCCGCCTTGGCGCAAGGCGCTTTTCCGGACAAGCCGGTGCGCATCATCGTGCCGTTCGGCGCCGGCGGATCCGACTCGCTGGCTCGTGCACTCGGCGAGCGACTCGGCGCGCAACTCAAGCAACCCGTGATCGTCGAGAACAAGCCCGGCGCGGCGGCATTGATCGGCACCGAATACGCGGCCGCCCAGCCCGCCGACGGCTACACCATTCTGTTCCTGGGCGGCGGCAGCCTGACGCCCGTGCTGGTCAAGGACCTGAAGTTCAACCTGCTGCGCGCCATGCGGCCCGTCGTGTGCGTGGCGCGCGGCGGCATGACGCTCATGGTCCCGGGCACGCTGCCGGTGAACAGTTTCCGCGAGTTCGTCGACTACGCGAAGAAGAACCCCGACAAGGTCAACTTCAGCTACACCGCGGGCAGCATCCTGCTGGCGGGCGAGATGCTGAAGTCGCGCGCGGGCTTCGGCGCGACGCCCATCCCGTACAAGGGGTCCACCCAGGTCGCGACGGCGCTGATCGCCGGCGAGATCCAGATGGGCATCGACGTGCCGCTCTTCTACGTCGGCATGATCAAGGAAGGCCGCATCAAGGCACTGGCGCACGGCGCGTCCGAGCGCTCGCCCTCCCTGCCGGACGTGCCCACGCTGGCGGAAGTCGGTGTGCCCGACCTCAGCTTCGCCTTCTCGTTCGGCTTCTGGGCGCCGGCCGCCACGCCGAAGCCCATCGTCGACCGGCTGAACGTCGCGTTCAACGAGGTGCTGAAGGAGCCCGACATCCGCGCCCGGCTCGCGCAGGCCGGCGTGATTCCGGTCGGCGGGCCGCCGGAAGTCCATTCCAGCCAGGTGATGGCCGAGCAGCAGATGTGGGCGCAGGCCGCCGCGGCGATCGGCTACAAGCCGGAGTAGGCGCATGTTCTCCTTGTCAGGCAAGACCGTCGTCGTCACTGGCGGCGGGCGCGGCATCGGCCGGGGCATCTCGCTGGCGGTGGCGCGCTGCGGCGCCAACGTGGTGCTGAGCGGCCGCTCGATGCAGGCCTTGGCCGCCACCCGGCTCGAACTGGAAAAACTCGGCGCGCGGGCACACGCCGTGGCCGCGGACGTGACGCGCGCCGACGACATCGCGCGCCTCGTGACCGAAGCGGAAAGCCGCTTCGGCGCCATCGATGGCTGGGTCAACAACGCCGGCAGCGCGGCGCCGGGCGACACCGGCCCGTTGCTGGAGGTGCGCGAGGACCAATGGGACCGCGTGGTCGACCTGAACCTCAAGTGGACCTTCTTCGCGGCGCAGGCGGCCGCTCGCGCGATGCCGCGCGGCGGTTCCATCGTGAACATCACCTCGCGCAGCGCCTCGCATCCCAATCCCAACACCGGGCACTACGGCGCGGCCAAGGCAGCGGTCGAGAACCTCACGCTCACCATGGCCGCCGAATGGGGGCACCGGGGCATCCGCGTCAATGCCGTGGCGCCCGGCGTGGTGATGACCGAGGAACTGGCGAAAGTGTTCGACTCCGAGAGCCGCATCCGCCGCCAGGTGGAGACGGTGCCGCTGCGGCGCCTCGGCACGCCCGACGACATCGGCCCGCTCTGCGCCTACCTCCTGTCGGACGAGGCGTCGTGGACCACCGGCGCCCTCATCGCGGTCAACGGCGGCAGCCCCGTGCCCATGGGCTACCTGAGCTATCTCCACAAGGTGAACAACGCGTGAATTTCGAATGGACACCCGAACAGCGGGCCTTGCGCGAGCGCGTGCGCGCGCTGCTGGCGCGCGAACTGCCGCCCGACTGGGAACACATCAGCCGCCATGGCCCGGGCTCGCCGGCGCAGACGGCGTTTTCGCTGGCGTTCTGCCCCAAGCTCGCGGCCGAGGGCCTGCTGGTGCCGCATTGGCCGGCCGCGCATGGCGGACGCGATGCGCCGGCATGGGAGCACTTCATCATCGGCGAGGAACTGTTCGCCGCGGGCGAGCCGCGCGGGCCGCAATACATGAACGCCAACTTCATCGGCGCCACGCTGATGAAATTCGGAACGCCGCAGCAACAAGCCCGCTACCTGCCCGACATGGCCGCGGGCCGCGCGGTGTGGTGCCAGGGATTCTCCGAACCCTCGGCCGGTTCCGACCTCGCCGCGCTGGCCACGCGCGCGGTGCCGCGCGGCGGCGAGTACGTCATCAACGGCAGCAAGGTGTGGACCTCCTATGCCGGCATGGCGCAGACCTGTTTCCTGCTGGCGCGCACCGGCGCGGGCAAGGGCGGCATCGCCATCTTCCTGGTGCCCATGGACACGCCGGGCATCACCGTGCGCCCGATCCCGTCGCTGATCGGCCATGGCGACATCCACGAAGTCTTCTTCGACGACGTGGTGGTGCCCGCGGCGGCGCGCCTTGGCGAAGAAGGGCAGGCCTGGGCCATCATCGGCTATGCGCTCTCGCTGGAGCGCGTGGGCCTGGCCCGCTACGCGTTCTCGCGCCGCGTGCTGGACCGGATGGTCGGCGAGCTGACTGCGCAAGACCGGTTCGCCGACAGCGCCGTCCGGGCCCAGGCCGCGCAGGCCCTGGCCGCGTGCGAGGCGGCGCGCCTGCTGGTCTACCGCGTGGTCGACGAGCGCGCGCGCGGGCTGCCCCCCAGCGCCGTCTCCAACCTGGCGCGCGTCGCCGTCGTCAAGGCCGACCATGCCGTGTCGGACTTCGCGCTCGCGCATTTCGGCGATGCGCTGTGCGGCGACCGCTGGCCGCTCGTGCTGGCGCACCACGAACGCGCCATCGCCGCCGGCATCGCTTCGGGCGCGGCCGAAATCCAGCTCAACCTGGTGGCGAACGATTGGCTGCGGCTGCCGCGCGAATCCCGCCTGGAGCGCTCATGAACCTTCAATTCAACCCCGATCAGGTGGCGCTGCTGGATGCGGTCGAACGCATCGCGCTGGAGCACGAGACGCGGGCGCTGTCCCACGCCAGCCACTTCGAGTGCTCCGCGTCGCTGCAGGCCGACCTGGAAGCGACCGGTCTCCTCGACGCCGCGGCCCTGGAGGAACTCGGCCCGGTGGCCGCGGTGGCGATGGTCCATCGGCTCGCCAAACTGCCGCAGTGCGTGGAACTGCTCGCGGCCGCGCTGGTGCGCCCGTTGCTCGCGCCCGCGCTGCCCGGCCCCTGCGCGCTCGTCTGGGAGCGCCGCGACCGGCCCGCGCGCTGGCTTCCCGGCGCGCGCTCGGTGCTCTGCGTTCGCGGCGACGCGGTCGAGCACGCCGTGCTCGCCGACGCCGATGTCATGGCCGTGGACAGCCCCTTCGGCTATCCGGTGGGCCGCCTGGTCGCGCCGGATGCGCTCGCATGGCGCGCGCTCGACCTGGACGCGGCCGAGCTGCGCCGGCTCTGGCGGCTGGGGGTCGCGGCCGAACTCGCCGGCTGCCTCGAAGCCGGCCTGAACGCCGTGGTCGCGCATGTGAGCGAGCGTCGCCAGTTCGGGCGCCCGCTGGGCGCGCTGCAGGCGATCCGGCACCGCCTGGCCGCGGCCGCGGTGCAGGTGGAGGCCGCGCGCTGGCTCGCGCTGCAGGCGGCGCGCAGCGGCAGCGATGCCGACGCCGCCTGCGCGCTGGCGCACGCGCAGGAGTGCACGCCCGCCATCACCTACGACCTGCACCAGTTCATGGGCGCCATGGGCCTCACGCTCGAACACCCGCTGCACCGTTGGACCACGCGGGCCAAGATGCTGCGCTCGGACCTGGGCGGCGCGCAGGCGCAGCAACTGGCCCTGGCAGCCCTGGCCTGGAATCTGGAGGAAACCGCATGAACGATACCCGCCCACGCATGCCGCTCAGCGGCGTCAAAGTGCTCGACCTGAGCCGCATCCTGGCGGGCCCGCTGGCCGCGCAGGCCCTGGCGGACCTCGGCGCGGAAGTCATCAAGGTCGAGCGCCCCGGCAACGGCGACGAGGCGCGCCGCTGGGGCCCTCCGTTCCTGAAGGACCGCGAGGGCAACGACACGCGCGAATCGCCCATGTACCTGTCCGCCAACCGCAACAAGCAGTCGATCACCATCGACATCGCCAGTGCGCAGGGGCAGGACCTGGTCCGGCGACTGGCGGCGCGCTCCGACGTCCTGCTCGAGAACTTCAAGGTCGGCGACCTCGCCCGCTACCACCTGGACCATGCGTCCTTGCGCGCGCTGAATCCGCGTCTCATCTACTGCTCGGTGACCGGCTTCGGCCAGACCGGTCCCAAGAGTCACCTGCCGGGCTACGACACCGTGTTCCAGGCCATGAGCGGGATGATGAGCGTGACCGGCTTGCCCGACGGTGTGCCCGGTGGCGGCCCGATGAAGACCGGCCCCAGCCTCGCCGACTTCATCGCCGGGCAGTACGCTGCCTCAGGGGTATTGGCCGCGCTGTACGAGCGCGATGGGCCTCAAGGCACGGGCATCGGGCGGCACATCGACATCGCTTTGCTCGACTGCACCATCGCCGCCCAGACGCATTCGGTCATGACGTACCTGGCGGCCGGCGTGGTCCCGCCGCGCCGCGGCACCGAAGGCAACGGCGGCCTGCCTTCGCAGGCGTTCGAATGCGCCGACGGCGGCATCATCGTTATCTGCGGCAGCGAGGCGCAGTACCGGGCATTCTGCGGCGTGCTGGAGCAGCCGCAGTTGGCCGACGATCCTCGCTTCGTCACCAATTCGGCGCGCCTGGGGCACCGCCGCGAACTGGCCGATGTGTTCAACGCGCTCACCCGGCAATGGCGTGCCGGCGAGCTGCTGGCGGCGCTGGAAAAGGCGGGCATCCCCAGCGGCCCGATCCATCGTTATCCGGAAGTGTTCGCCGATCCGCAGGTGGTGCACCGCGGCGTGACGCAGCGCGTGCCGCACCCCACGGCGGGAGAAGTCACGCTGTGCGTCAGCCCGATCCGCTTCACCGGGACCACGGCGCCGCAGCCCACCGCGCCGCCGACGATCGGCGAGCACACCGATCGCATCCTGCGCGAGGTGCTAGAGATGGCGCCCGAAGCGATCGCATCGCTGCGCGAGCAGCGCGTCGTTTGAGAAGGCATCGATGACGCACAGCTTCGAAACCCTTCTTTGCGACGTGTCAGACGCAGGCGTCGCGACGCTCACGCTGAACCGTCCCGCATCGCTCAACGCCATCAACCGGTTGATGGCCGATGAAATGACGGATGCGCTGGAACGCCTCGCCGCCGACCCCAGCGTGCGGGTGCTGATCTTGCGCGGCGCGGCTCATGCGTTTTGTGCAGGCGGCGACGTGCGCGACATGGCAGGACAAGGCATCCGTCAAGCAAGCGAAGCCCTCGAAGGCATGAGCCGGTACCGCCGGCTCGTGCTCGCACTGCACGGTTTTCCGCGACCGGTGATCGCCGCCGTGGACGGCGTGGCCTTCGGCGCCGGCATGAGCCTCGCACTTCTGGCCGACATGGTCCTGCTGAGTGATCGCGCGAGGCTCTGCATGGTGTTCCAGCGTGTCGGCCTGATTCCTGACTGTGCCGCGCTCTTCACACTTCCGCGTCTCGTGGGCCTGCAGCGAGCGAAGGCCCTCACCCTATCGGCGCGCGAGATCGGTGCGACCGAAGCGCACGCCATGGGCCTGGCACTCGAAGTCCTGCCTTGGCAAACACTGCATGCAAGGGCGGACGAAGTAGCCGCCGCACTGGCCACCGGTTCGCCTACCGCGCTGTTGCTGACCAAGGAGGCATTGGACGCATCACTCCAAAGTGATTTGCCGACGATGCTGGCGATGGAAGCGAGTGCGCAAGCCATTGCCCTGGCAAGCGAAGAACACCGGATCGCGGTGCAGGCCTTCGTGCGCAAGAAAGGGCAGTAAAGCGAATGGCCAGCGAGACCCGCTGAGAAAGCGGAGTCGTTATGCCTGAACGTCGAAAGAGAGCCTTCGGCGAGCTTGCATGGCGACCATCGCGCTGGGCAAAGCTTCTCGAGCGACACCCGCGCTTGCTGTTCGACGAACCTTGCGAGTTGGCCTGACGCGGGCGCAATCTGCAGCCTCGACCCTCAATTGCAGAAGGACACAGAACGCCACGAATTCGTTCGCATGCCGACGAACGGCCCCTGGCAGAATCGCAACATGCTTCTTCCAGCTCCCCTAGGTTCTCAGCGCGCACAAGGACTTGCTGCCCAGTTGGGCTGCACGGTGGGCGAGTTCGCATCGTCGGATGGTCAGCCGGAGGCCGCGTTGCTGGGCAGCGTGGCCAGTCTTGCCGACATGCTCCTCGAGTTTGGCGCACGCTTCGATCCCGACGAGAAGGTATATGTGTTCCGCAACTGGCCGACGCTCGAGGCTGCTCTGAGGCACATCGTCGATTCGCGAAAATCGAGCTAAGGTGCTGGTGTTGCGGGATCAACGCCAGGTGCAAAGGCATAAATCTCGATGGACTTGGCGTACTGTCGACGTTCAGGGCTGGAAATCCGTTGCGGGCGAAGCCGCGAATGCTGGCTGACAGATCGATGGCCTGCCGCACGTCGCGCTGGGGCGGCATGTAGGGTAGATGGCGTGCACAGTTCATTGACCGCGCGGGTGGTAAGGGCAGAAACCGGCGCCCTTCGCTTTCCTCTCGGTTAAGCGGTGATCAAACTCGGTTCAGAGGCTCTATCGGCTTCAGGTCGCTCGCCGATCATTTTTGCGGAGACGCGCCATCAGTCTTGCGAAGTCCGCGCAGGTTCATCGCGGCTAAGCAGACTTGGAGCGCAATCAGCGCCCAAGCGCTTGAATAAAGGCCCCAGACACCCCACAGCGCGTTACTTGCTAGAAATACCCAAAATCCAATGTTGCGCTTACTCTTCACGTTCGATGCAACAAGCCAGGCGGCGCCGACCGAGGCGACGAATGCGGGCCATTGCAGCCAGGAAAGCCAGTCCATTGCGCTTAGCTCGCGGAAAACGTTGGCGGGTCTGCGGCCGCTGACCGGCTTCCTATCCAGGCGAGGCACTGTTCTCGTAACAGGTCGATCGATGCAAGCGCATTGCGCTGCGGCTCGAAGACTGGCAACTCGCAATAGCGTTCGCCCTCGCGACGAATTTGCGCAATTCCGGAGAAGGTGGCGAGCGCGGGCGCCGGCATGAGTCTGTAATGAAACTCCCATTCCTGATAGCGCTCGGAATGCGAGAGCGCATCGCGCTCGTCACCGCGCACAGCGGGCGTCTTTGGCTGCTTTCGTACAACGAAGGAGTGGAAGGGCCGTGGCTGATGCATATATGACATGTCGGATGAGCAGATACGGGGGGCGCCGGATCAGGACTCGGAATGGGACTTCGTTTGATCCCAAGATGCAGAAGAGCGTAGTCAACGGCTTTTGCAACGTTTGTCGGAAAAGATGCCGACAAGCGCGAGCCGGGTCCAGCAAGCGTCGACCATCGCAGAAGTATCGCTGGACGTCCTAGACGAGACCGCGCGTTTCTTTCCATGTCGCGGATGTGCCGCGCCAAAATTTAGATGAACACCGCAGCTATGGGCTGAGGATAAGCTGCAGAACGTGATCTACCAAGGCGATTGAAAGAGGCCAAAGGCGACGATGCGACCGCTCTGCTCGTTGGAGGAATTTCGATTTTTCGTTGCTGCGCATCTCCGCCGTGCGGGTGCCCCTACGGGCACCATCCACAGGTTCTAGCGAAGAAGCAGCGTGACGACCTGCGGCGTGCTTTTCGCCAAGCCCCGATAGGGAACCGTGTTGAAGTCGAATCGCAGTTTGGTAACTCGGAACGGGTGTTCGACCCTGGCTGGGATGCTGGCCTTCACCTTCTCCATGTGCTCGGTCACGAACCCAGGTTGGATCAAGCACCCTGCATGCCCGCGTTGTCACATGTCAGGCCGACCTTGCGGCGCGGCGCGCTCGCGCATGCCCGGGTAGCCCGAGTCGCCGAAAGCCGTGTTCGGCGATCTGGTTCAAGAACTCAGGCACTTCCTGTCCGTCACCTCATCGCGCAGTTGAACGCTCTCCAAGCCGGCCGTAGCCCGGGATGCTTCATCGAAGGTCACGGAGTTTGAGAGGGTGGACAGAAACGGCGACGCGCGAATGCATGAAGCTGGGCCTGAGCATGAACATCGTGAAGCTGCCCTCGA
>NZ_JBMDKG010000027.1:0-115782 GCF_057809595.1 Variovorax sp. FG153 | reverse complement strand
AGCACCGCAGGTTGCCCGTAGCGAAGCGGAGGGTCGCAGACAGTGGGGTCGCCTTCTTTTGCTTACTTTTCTTGGCGAGACAAGAAAAGTGAGTCGCCCGCCGGGGCGAGACCCGGCCTACGGCCTAAACAAAAAAGCACGCCCTCGGCACAAGAGCAACGCCAATCAAGCCCTGAACCTCTTCCGAGTCAAAGCCAACGCCACCCAAAACGCCACCCCCGCGTACACAGCCAGCACACAAGCATGCCGAACCCATCCCACAGGCCACTGATCCATGAACAAGGGCCGAACCAACGCCACAGCATTCGCCAACGGCAACCACCCAGCCACCACCTGCACAGCCCCAGGCAGTTGCTCGAGCGGAAAGAACACCCCACTCAAGAACATCATCGGCGTCATGAACAAGGTGAAGTAGTAGGTGAAGAAGTCATACCCCTTCGCCATCGCATTGAAGATCAGCGCGATCGATGAAAACGTGACCCCCGCCCCCGCCAGCACCAGCCACGCCACGAACAGCTTCGGACTGTGGCTGATCCCCAGCCCCAGCATCACGAACAGGATCGCCGTCACCGTGAAGATCGACTTGAACGCCGCCCACAGCATCTCCGCCAGCACGATGTCGTCGAGCCCCACCGGCGCGTTCATGATCCCGTCCCAGGTCTTCTGCACGTGCATGCGCGAGAAGGCCGAGTACAGCGCCTCGAACGAGGCCGCGTTCATCGCGCTCATGCAGATCGAGCCGCTCGCCAGGAACAGGATGTAGGGCACTTTCGTCTCGCCCACGCTCACCTGCCCCACCAGCGCGCCCATGCCGTAGCCGAAGGCCACGAGCCAGATCAGCGGCTCGGCGATGTTGCCGATCAGGCTCGGGATCGCGAGCTTGCGCCACACCAGCAGGTTGCGCAGGAACACGGGCCACCAGCGCATCGACAGCTGGGGCGGCCGCCACGCGGAAGGCGAGGGTGGCGAAGAAGAGGAGGGCTCGGTGGCGAGGGTCGGGGTGGTCATGCGATGCGATCGGTGGGTGTCTCTGATGTTCTCGTGGCGTGGCGCGTCACAGGCGTCAGCCGTCCTCGCGAATCTGCCGCCCCGTGAGCTTGAGGAACAGGTCCTCGAGGTTCGCGGGCCGGTGGAAGGTGCGCAGGCCCGGGTGCTGCGACAGCGCCTCGAGCAGGCGGCGCGCGTCCTGCGTGTAGAAGAACACCGTCTCGCCGCTGACCTCCACGCGCGCGGCCAGGGCGCGCAGCGCGTCGACGTTCGCCAGCGCGAGCGCGCCGTTGCCGTAGACCTCGACCACGTCGGGCTCGAGGTGCTCGGCGATCAGGTCGCGCGGGCGGCCCTCGGCGATCTTGCGGCCGTGGTCGAGCACCAGCAGGCGCGAGCACAGGCGCTCGGCCTCGTCCATGAAATGGGTGGTCAGCAGGATCGACTTGCCCTGCTGCAGCAGCACCTGCAGGCGCTCCCACATCAGGTGGCGCGCCTGCGGGTCGAGGCCGGTGGTGGGCTCGTCGAGCAGCAGCAGCTTGGGGTCGTTGACCAGCGCGCGCGCCAGCGAGAGCCGGCGCCGCATGCCGCCCGAGAGCTCGCCGGGCTTGGCATCGGCCTTGTGCGAGAGCGCCGCGAACTCGAGCAGCTGCGGCACGCGCTCGCGCACCTGCTTCTTCGCGAAGCCGAAGTAGCGGCCGTAGACCACGAGGTTCTCGGCGCAGCTGAAGTCGGGGTCGAGGGTGTCGAACTGCGACACCACGCCGAGCTGCGCCTTGATCGCGAGCGCGTCGCGCGGCATCTGCAGGCCCAGCGCCTCGATGCTGCCGCCGTCGGGCGCGGTGAGGCCCAGGCACATGCGGATGGTGGTGGTCTTGCCGGCGCCGTTCGGGCCGATCACGCCCAGGCATTCGCCGGGCGCGATGTCGAACGAGAGATCGTCGACCACCGTGGTGTCGCCGTAGCGCTTGCGCAGGTTCGCCACGCGAAAGAGCGGCGCGGCGGGCGCGGCGGCCGGCGAGGGGGGAACGGCAGCTTGGGAGGAGGAGTACACGGGCTGGACCTGGAAGGAGAAAGACGAGGAGGGCCGCGGAACGCGACGATTCTGACGCAGGCCGGCGCGCGGCGCCGTCCGTCGGAGGACCAGGGTTCATCGCGAGTCCACGGCGCGCGCGAGCGATACACAATCGCGGCTTCGCCGGCCCCGGCCGCGTTCCGTCCACGCATCCTTTCGTCCGAACTTCCATGCAGACCCGCCACAGGCCGTGCACTTTCTTCCTCCGGGGCCGCGGCCGATGACGGCGTCGACCGCGTCGCGGCCCTGGCGTGCGCTGCTGCTCGTGCTGTGCAGCGCGCTGCTCGCGGCCTGCGCGCCCTTCCATCGCTCGATCGGCGCGGCGGAGCGCGCGAAGCTGCCCGAGGTCGACGTGCGCGTGGTGGTCGCGCAGGAGAGCTTCATGTTCTCGGCCCAGCCGCCCGGCGCGGCCGCGGCGCTCGGCGGCGGCATGATCGGCGCGCTGATCGACTCCTCGGTGCAGCAGGCGCGGCAGAAGGAAATGAGCGCCGAGGTCGGCGCCACGGTCGGGCCGCTGCTCGACTACGACTACCGCACCGAGGCCGGCATCGCGCTCGGCGAGATCGGTGCCACCGGCCTCCATCCGCCGCTGCGCATCGCCTCGGCGCAGGTGCTGCCCGCGATGCCGCCCAAGGCGCAGCACGAGGCGCGCATCGCGGCCACGCGCAACGGGCCCGCCTACCTCGTGCTGCTGCTGCAGTACGCGCTCGAACCGGGGCTCGGTGCCTTCACCACGCGCACCACCGCGCTGCTGTGGCAGGGTGGCGGCAGCGAGCCGGTCTACCGCGCGGGCGCGATCTACCAGTCGCCGATCGGCGGCGGCACGCGGCCCACGGTGGTGCGGCGTCTGGTCGCCAACGATGGGCAGGCGCTGCGCGCCGTGATGCGCGACTCGGTGATGCAGACCCTGCGCCTGTTCGCGCTCGACATCGCGGGCGCGCGCGCGGGGCCGGTGAAGACCGCGCGCTTCAACGTCAACGGCACCTGGGTCGTGATCGGCGGCCAGGGCATCGAGGACACGCAGGCCGGCGCGCCGCGCGTGCTGTTCCGCGACGAGGACAAGGCGCTGTATTCGATCCGGAGCACCGTGCCATGACGCGGCTTCGCTTCCATCGCACCGCGGCGCTCGTGCTGCTGGCCTGCGCGCTGACGCCTTGGGCGCACGCGGTCGACGAGAACGAGCCGCTGAGCATGGTCTTCGAGTCCTCGCCCGAGCCCGGGCAGCGGCCCGACGAGGCACCGGTGCTGGCGTTCCGCATCGCGCAGCGCTGCACGCTGTTCGTCGCGCGCGTCGACGACATCCGCCGCAACAAGAGCCACATGGGCAACCTCACGCGCATGATGCCGACGGTGCATGCCACGCCGCGCCGCGTGGAGTCGCTGCGCGGCGGCGATGCCGTGCCCTGGGTGCGCGACGCGCTGCTGGCCACGCGCCGCTACGGCTTCGACACGCTCGCGGCCGCGCCGCCGGCCGCGGGCCTGGCGCGCCGCCAGCTCGGCGCCGAGGTCTCGCTGCGGCTCGCGCATGCCTGGTCGGTCGACCTCAACCTGGTGTCGCACGTGGCGATCAAGGTCGACTATCGGCTGCCGGGCGGCGCCACCGTCTCGCGCCAGTACCACGGCATGGGCACGCGCGCCAACTGGGCCAGCGCCAACGGCGAGTTCATGACGGTGCTGAACCTCGGCCTCGAGGAAGCGGTGCGCGGCATGGTCAACGACGCCGAGCGGCTGTGCGACGGCCGGCCGCTGCCGCCCGAGGCACCCTGAGCGACAGGGCTACATCCGCAGCCCGGTGAACTCGTCCTTCAT
The DNA here is from genome assembly GCF_057809595.1 of Variovorax sp. FG153. Classification (NCBI taxonomy): domain Bacteria; kingdom Pseudomonadati; phylum Pseudomonadota; class Betaproteobacteria; order Burkholderiales; family Comamonadaceae; genus Variovorax; species Variovorax sp. FG153. Next base: position 111,914 of record NZ_JBMDKG010000027.1, on the reverse strand, counting down.
CCAGTCGATGAAAGCACGCGTGCGCGCCGGCAGCAGCCGCGCGTTCGGATAGACCACGCTGACCGGGCGCGGCGGCGGTTCGAAGTCCTCGAGCACCAGCGCGAGCCGGCCCTGCGCCACCAGCGGCAGCACCTGGTAGGAGAAGAAGGTGCCGAAGCCCATGCCGGCGGCGCAGGCCTCGACGGCGGGTGCGAGGTGGTTGAACTCGAGCCGCGTGACGGTCGCCACATGGATGGTGCGGCTGCCTTCGTGAAAGCTCCATTGCGCGGGCGCGTCGATCCGGCCGCGCACCGCGGGCGCGCCGGCCAGGTCGCGCGGATGGCGTGGCGTGCCGTGGCGCTTCAGGTAATCGGGGCTCGCGGCCACCACGCGGCGGATGCTGCCGAGGGTCTGCGCGACCAGCGAGGAATCTTCGAGGCTGCCGATGCGGATGCCGACGTCGATGCCTTCCTCGAGCAGGTTCACCGTGCGGTCGTACAGCAGCACGCTGCAGCGCACGCGCGCATGGCGCTGCATGAAGCGCGTGATCGCGGGCGCCACGTACATGTGGCCGAACAGCACCGGCGCGGTGATCGCGAGCCGGCCCTCGGGCTCGCGCGCCTCGGCCTGCAGCGCGAGGTCGGCGGCATCGGCCGCCAGCAGCACCTCGCGCGCGGCGGGCAGGTAGTGGCGGCCTTCCTCGGTCAGCGACAGCCGCCGCGTGGTGCGATGGAACAGCCGCACGCCCAGGTGCGCCTCGAGCGCCGCGAGCGCGCGCACCACCGCAGGCAGCGAGCTGCCGAGTGCCTCGGCGGCGCGGGTCAGGCTGCCCTGGTCGGCAATCTGCACGAAGGTCTGCATGGCCTTGAAGCGATCCATCGGGCGATTAGATCGGATTCATCCAAAAAACGCAGCAGTCAAATCCGGGGATGCGTATTTATCCGATCGACGCAAGAGCGAAGAATCGATGCCGACGCCATCACTTCGAGGATTCCGCCCATGACCGCTCCCCGCCAACCGGCCCGGCCCATCAAGCTCTACGGCACGCCGGTCTCGGGCCACGTGCATCGCGTGCGCCTGTTCCTGACGCTGCTCGACCTGCCCTTCGAGGCCATCGACATCGACATGCGCGCCCGCGCCAACCGCGCGCCCGATTTCCTCGCGCGCAATGCCTTCGGCCAGGTGCCGGTGATCGAGGACGGCGAGCTCACGCTTGCCGACTCGAACGCGATCCTGGTCTACCTCAACGAGCGCTATGCCCCCGACCCCGGCCGCTGGATGCCGCGCGATGCCTACGGCGCGGCGCAGGTGCAGCGCTGGTTCTCGGTGGCCGCGGGCCAGCTCGCCTTCGGGCCGGCGGCCGCGCGCGTTTACGCGCTGTTCGGCCGGCCCGACGATCCGAGCGAGGTGCGCAAGCGCGCCCATGCGCTGTTCGAGGTGATGGAGCAGCATCTCGCGGCCCAGCCCTTCCTGGCCGGCGAATCGGTCACGCTGGCCGACATCGCGAACTACGCCTATGTGGCCCATGCGCCCGAGGGCGGCGTGCCGCTCGATGCCTATGCGAACGTGCGGCGGTGGCTCGCGCGCGTCGAGGCGCTGCCGGGCTTCGTGCCGATGGTGCGCTCGCCGGTCGCGCGGGCCGCCTGAGAGCTTTCGCCATGATCGACATCCCCTTCCACGCCGGCGAGCGCGCGATGCAGCTGCAGGCCGGCTCGCGCGAGGTCATGGCCATGGCGGGGCCGCGCGTGATCCGCGACTTCATGCCCGACCAGCACCGCGATTTCTTCGCGCTGCTGCCCTTTCTCGTCACCGGCAGCATCGACGCACAGGGCCAGCCCTGGGCCAGCATGCTGGCCGCTCCGGCCGGCTTCGCGCATTCGCCCGACCCGGCGCACCTGCGCATCGATGCGCTGCCCGATGCCGGCGATCCGCTCGCGGCCTCGCTGCGCGACGGCGCGACGCTCGGGCTGCTCGGCATCCAGCCGCACACGCGGCGGCGCAACCGCATGAACGGCACGGTCGAGGCGCTCGACGCGGCGGGCTTCACGCTCGAGGTGCAGCAGAGCTTCGGCAACTGCCCGAAGTACATCCAGGCGCGCGAGCCCGTCTACCGGCCGCCGGCCTCGGCGCCCGCGGCGGTGCAGCGGCTCGATGGGCTCGACGACGCGGCACGCGCCTTGATCCGGCGCGCCGACACGTTGTTCATCGCGAGTGCCCATCCCGCGAGCGCGGCCATCGGCGGCGACGAGGTCGATGCCAGCGCGCGCGGCGTCGACGTCTCGCACCGCGGCGGCCGGCCCGGCTTCGTGCGCGTGGACGACATCGGCGGCGGTGTGCTGACGGTGCCCGACTTCACCGGCAACCGCTTCTTCAACACCCTGGGCAACCTGCTGGCCTATCCGCGCGCGGGTCTGTTGTTCGTCGACTTCGACAGCGGCGAGATGCTGCATGTCGCGGCCACGGCCGAGATCGTGATCGACGGGCCCGAGCTCGCGTCCTTCGAGGGCGCCGAGCGGCTGCTGCGGCTGCGCGTGCAGCAGGTGCTGCGCCGGCCCGGCGCGCTGCCGCTGCGCTGGGGCGCGGCGCAGCTGTCGCCGTTCCTGGAGCGCATGGGGCAGTGGGCCGAGGCAGCGGCCTGAGTACCGGGCGCCGTGTTCAGTCGAACTGCGGAATGCGCCCGTTGACCGACGGCCGATAGCGCCAGCCGCGCTCGAGCAGCCGCTCGACCTCGGCGCGGCGCTCGCGCAGCAGGGCCTCGAGCCCGGCCGCCGCGAGCGTGCAGGCCAGCGCCTGTCCCGGGCACGCATGCAGGCCATGCCCGAAGCCCAGCATACGGCGCCGCGCGCGCAGCGGCTGGAAGCGATCGGGCTCGGGATTGAAGGCCGGATCGCGGTTCGCGGCCGCCAGCACCAGCAGCACCGCATCGCCCGCGGCCAGCGTCGTGCCCGCGATGTCCACCGGCTCGGCCACGAAGCGCCGCGTGTTGTGCACCGAGGGATCGTGGCGCGCGGTCTCCTGCACCACCATCTGCAGCCCGTCGCGCGTGGCGGCCGCCTCGCGCGCGGCCGGTTCGCGCCGCAAGGCGATCAGGCCGTTGCCGACCAGGCCGGCCGTGGCATCGCAGGTCTGCGACAGCAGGCCGACGAGGTTCGCGAGCAGCGCGCGCGAGGGCGGCGTGCCCGCGGGCTCGGCCTCGCGCACCGCCGCGAGCAGCGTGCCGCGCGCGGCCGGTGCGTCGGCCACCAGGGCTTCGAAGCGCGTCATCAGCGCGGCCGCCGCAACGCTCGCCGCACGCAGCTGCGCTTCGCTCGACAGCGGCGACAGGCAGGCCACGAAGTCGCGCATCCAGCCGTCGACCCGCGGCAGCGCCGCATCGCCGAAGCCCAGCAGCCGCGCCACCGCGCGCAGCGGGATCGAGAACAGCGCGTCCGACAGCGGCAGCGCGCGCGTGAGCGCGGCCGTTTCGAGCGCGGTGGCATGCGCGCCCTGCAGGTCGAGGCCCGCGAGCGCGCGCTGCAGCGCGGGCCGGTGCGCCTGGTGCGCCGCGCCTTCGTTCATGCGCACCAGGTGGCCGAAGACCTCGCCCGCGGGCTGGCCGACGATGGCGCGCGGCACCGGCTCGGCGGCCGGGCGCACGCGCAGCGCGCCGTGGACCTGCAGCAGCGTCTCGATGACCTCGGCGCGGCTCGCGACCCACAGGCGCAGCGTGGCGTTCCAGGCCAGCGGCGGGCCGTCGCGCAGGGTGGCGTAGTAGGGATAGGGATCGGGATGCACGACGGCCTTGACGGGGTCGGCCGGGGGCATCGTCTCGAGGGTGGGGTGCGGCGTGCTCATGGCCGAAGTCTGCGCCGCCCGTGTCCGCCACACTTCGCTCGCGGTCGAAGTGTGGGATGGCATGGCGCCTTAGGATCGCCGCATGAACACCGCCGCCTCCGCGAACCCGGACCTCCAGCTCGCCCGCCTCGCCGGCGCCATCGCCGAGCCCGCGCGCGCCCGCATGCTCAGCTGCCTGATGGACGGCCATGCGCGCACCGCCACCGAGCTCGCGACCGTGGCCGAGGTCGCGCCCTCGACCGCGAGCGCGCACCTCGCGCGGCTCAAGGAGGAACGGCTGGTCGCGCTGCTGGTGCAGGGCAAGCACCGCTACTTCCGGCTCGCCGACGACGACGTGGCGGCCGCGCTCGAAGGCCTGATGGTGGTGGCCGGCGCGCCGCGCGTGGCCGGGTTCAAGCCCAGCACGCCGAGCCGGCTGCGCAGCGCGCGCACTTGCTACGACCACATGGCCGGCACGGCGGGCGTCGCGCTGCACGACCGGCTGCATGCGCAGGGCTGGCTCAGCGGCCTCGCGAGCGGCTCCTACGAACTCACGACCGAGGGCGCGGTCGCGCTCGAGAGCCTGGGCGTGGAGGTCGACGCGGTGCGGCGTTCGCGCCGCCGCTTCGCCTGCGCCTGCCTCGACTGGAGCGAGCGCCGCCCGCACCTGGGCGGCGCGCTCGGCGCCGCGTGGCTGCAGCTCTCGCTGAAACGCGGCTGGGTGCGCCAGGAGCTCGACGGCCGCGCGCTCGCGCTCACGCCCAAGGCCGTGCGCGAGATGCCCGAGCTGTTCGCGGGTGCCTGATCGGGCCTCGAATCAGGCCTTGAGCTTGAGCAGGTAGATCAGCGGGCCCGCCATCGCGGTGTCGAGCTCGAGGAAGCCCTCGAAGTCCTTGCCCGCCATCCAGTAAGCGTCCCAGTTGTTCTTCCGGATGGTCTTCTGCCAGAGGTCGGCCACGGTCGCGCGACGCACCGCCTCGAGCAGCACCGCACGCCGCTCGGGCGTCACCTTCTTGCCGGTGAGCACGCCGCGCCAGTTGGCGAGGTCGGCGTCCACGCCCTGCTCGCGCACCGAGGGGATGCCGAGGAAGGGGCGCCTGGCCGACACGCCGATGGCGCGCAGCTTGCCGCTCGCGAGGGCCTCGCTGAATTCGCTGTAGCCCGAGATGCCGGCCGCCGACTTGCCCGACTCGAGCGACTCCACCACCTGCGCGCCGCCCGGGTGCGGCTGGTAGACCAGCGCCGCGGTGTTGCCCGCCACGCGCGCCAGCATGCCGGCGTACATGTGGTCCACGCCGCCAGCCGAACCGCCAGCGATCACCGTCCTGGCGGCGTCGGCGCGCAACTGGGCGATCAGGTCCTTGGGCGTCTTGATCGGCGAATCGGCGCGCACCGCCACCACCTCGTAGTCGCTCGTGAGGCGCGCCACCGGCGCCACCTGGGCCAGCGTCACGGCCGGCTTCTGCAGCGCCACCGCGCCGACCATCACCATGCCGCTCATCAGGATCGCGTCGGGATCGGCGTCGTACTTCTCGACGTACTTCGCGAGGCCGATGGTGCCGCCCTTGCCGCCGATGTTCTCGTAGACCACGTCGCCCACCGCGCCCGAGGCCAGCATGGCGGCGCCGAGCGCGCGGCCGGTCTGGTCCCAGCCGCCGCCCTCGTTGGCGGGGATCACGATGCGCAGCTTCGCGGTCAGCTGCGGCTCGGCCGCGCGCACGGCCCCCGTTCCCAGCACGGCCATCGCGCCCAGCCAGGCATGGAAGCGCCGGCGTCCGGGCGAAGGCGGCAGGGCGGTCGGGTGCGGCATGTTTGTTTCCGATTGTCTAAAAAGGTAAACAAATGATGGCGCAAGGCGCCTGTCGTGTCGGTGACAGGCACCCAGGGGAAAACCCGGGGAATGGGCCCTCGGCCCTGCCGAATGCGGAACTAAGTCACGCTTTGGGCCGACGCGGCCTTACTGGAACGCCACTTCCGCGAAGCTGCGCAGCTTGCGGCTGTGCAGCCGGGTCGAGCCTTCCTGGCGCAGGATCTCGATCGCGCGCATGCCGATGCGCAGGTGCTGCTCCACGCGCTCGCGGTAGAAGTGGTTGGCCATGCCGGGCAGCTTGATCTCGCCGTGCAGCGGCTTGTCGCTGACGCACAGCAGGGTGCCGTAGGGCACGCGGAAACGGAAGCCGTTGGCCGCGATGGTCGCGCTCTCCATGTCGAGCGCCACCGCGCGGCTCTGGCTGAAGCGGCGCTGCGGCTGGTTGCCGGGCAGCAGCTCCCAGTTGCGGTTGTCGGTGCTCGCCACCGTGCCGGTGCGCATGATCTTCTTGAGCTCGGGCCCCTCGCACTTGGTGACGTCGGCCACCGCCTGCTCGAGCGCGAGCTGGATCTCCGACAGCGCGGGGATCGGCACCCACAGCGGCAGCTCCTCGTCGAGCACGTGGTCCTCGCGCACGTAGGCGTGGGCCAGCACGTAGTCGCCGAGCTGCTGCGTGTTGCGCAGGCCCGCGCAGTGGCCCAGCATCATCCAGGCATGCGGGCGCAGCACCGCGATGTGGTCGGTGATGGTCTTGGCATTGGCCGGGCCGACGCCGATGTTGACCATGGTGATGCCGCTGCAGTCCTCGCGCACCAGGTGGTAGGCCGGCATCTGCGGCAGCCGCGGCGGCGCCGTGCCCTGGCTGCCGTCGAGCAGGTGGCCGAAGGTGGCGCAGGCGCCGGCCGAGAGCCCGCGCCGGCGCGTCACCACGTTGCCGGGCTCGATGAAGGCGATGTACTCGCTGTGCTCGTCGGCCATCGCCTCGTGGCCCAGGCGCACGAACTCGTCGATGTAGAACTGGTAGTTGGTGAACAGCACGAAGTTCTGGAACCAGTCGGGCAGGGTGCCCGTGTAGTGGCGCAGCCGGTGCAGCGAGTAGTCGACGCGCGCGCCCGTGAACAGCGCCAGCGGCTGCGCCTCGCCGGGCAGCGCCTCGAAGGTGCCGTTGGCGATGCCGTCGTCCATCGCGCCCAGGTCGGGCAGGTCGAACACGTCGCGCATCAGCGCGCGCCGCTCGGGGCTCATCGTGCCCTCGATGTGGTCGTTCTCGGCGAACGAGAAATGGATCGGGATCGGCTGCGTGCTGGTGCCCACCTCGAGCTCGACCTGGTGGTTCTCGAGCAGCAGCCGGAACTGGTCGAGGTAGTAGCGCGCATAGAGGTCGGGCCGCGTCAGCGTGGTCTCGTAGCGCCCGGGCCCGGCCACGAAGCCGTAGCTCAGGCCGGCATTGGCCGGCGGCGTGTGGCGCGCCACCGTGTGGGTGTGGACCCGCACGAAGGGATAGCAGGCGCGCACGCGGCCCGGCAGCTCGTCGCCGTCCACGAAGCGCAGCATCGATTCGCGCAGATGGGCGAGTCCGCCCTGGTAGATGGCCTTCACCTGGTCGAGCGCGGCGGCGGCGTCGGTGAAGCGGGCGGGTGCGACGAAGGGGGGCATGTAGGGCATGGCGGCATTGTGCAATGCCGTCGTGACCGCTCGCGGGCTGGAGCCTCAGGCCAGCAGGCAGCCCAGCACCTTCGCGAGCATGTCGTCCACATCCGCCGCGGGCACCGCGCCCGGCAGCGCGATGTCGCCGTGCATCACGAACACCGGCTTGCCCCACTTCAGGCCCATCGCCATCTCCGACAGCGTGCCCATGTTGCCGCCGATGGCGACCAGGCACAGGCCGCTGCGCGCGACGATGCCGTTGCGCAGCTCGCCCATGCCGGTGGGGATGGCCACGCCGAGCCATTCGTTGGCGTTGCGGTCGTCGTCCTCGGGCAGGATGCCCACGGCGATGCCGCCGGCCTCGGCGGCGCCGCGCGAGGCCGCGGCCATCACGCCGCCGCGTCCGCCGCACACCACCGCCATGCCGGCGCCGGCCAGTGCATGCGCGACCGCATAGGCGGCCTCGCACTCGGCGGGCCCGCCATCGCCGGGGCCGATGATCGCCACCGGCTGGCGATGGCGTTCGGGCCCGCGCTGCCGCTGCGCGAGGCGCGCGAGCGCCTCAATGACCGGCGCCGACCGCACCGCGTTCACGCCTTCGCGCAAGCACATCGCCCACTCCCATCACGATCACACACACCACCATCAGCACCAGCGACAGCGCCGCCGCCACCGCGAAATCGGAACCGCCGTCGCCCACCTGTGCCAAGAGCATCAGCGGCAGGATGTTGAGCTGCGTGCCCACCAGCGCCAGCGCCGTGCCGTAGGTGCCCATCGCGATCGCGGCCACCATGCAGGCGTTCGACAGCACCGAGGGCGCGACCTCGGGCAGCACCGTGTCCCAGAAGGCCCGCGCGCGCGAGGCGCCGAGCGTGCGCGCGGCCTGCGCCGGGCGCGGGTCGAGGTTGGCGAACACCGGGTACAGCGACAGCGCCACGCGCGGGATCAGGTAGTAGGCATAGGCGAAGCCCAGGCCCGACACGCTGTAGATCCAGCTGCCGAGCACGGCGGGATCGGCGCCGAGCCCGGCCATGAGCTGGGTCACGAAGCCCGCGCGGCCGAAGGCCAGGATGAAGCCGTAGGCGATCACCAGCCCCGAGAAGGCCAGCGGCAGGCCCAGCAGGGTCATCAGCCACTGGCGCCGCGCGGCCGGCTGGCGCGCGAGCTCGATCGCGATGCAGGTGCCGACCAGCGCCGACACCGCGCCCGCCGCCAGCCCGAGCGCCAGCGTGTTGCGCAGCGCGCCGAAGAACAGCGGGTTGCCGACCAGCCGGCCGAAGGCGCTGCCGCGCTCGGCGAAGGCCTCGGGCAGCAGCGCAGCCAGCGGCACCGCGAAGAACAGCGCCATGAAGGCCCAGGCGGGCCAGGCACCGAAGCGTCTCATCACGAAGCGCCTACTTCCCCAGCGCGGCCTGGGCCCAGAGCTTGTCGAGCTCGGCCTTGCGCTCCGAGGCCTTCACCACGTCGAGCGGGCGGATCTGCGGCGCGGCCGGCATCTTCGCGGCGACGTCGGCGGACAGCGGCGTGCCCGGCACCGCGGGCCGCACGAAGCCCTGCGCGAACAGCGACTGGCCGGCCTCGCTCATGATGAAGTTGAGCCACAGCTTGCCGGCGTTCGGGTTCGGGCCGTTCTTCACCAGGCTGATCGCATAGGGCGCGGCCACGCTGGCCTCCTTCGGGATCACGACCTCGACCGCGTCGCCCATGCTGTCGACATGCTTGGCCTTGAGGCCGTCGTTCTCGTAGCTGATCCAGACCGGGATCTCGCCCTTGAGGAACTTGGCGTAAGGCGTGGTGCCTTCCACGCGCAGCACGTTGCCGGCCGCATGCAGCTTGCCGAGGTAGTCGGTGCCGGGCTGCACGTTGTCGACGCCGCCGCCGTTGGCATAGGCCGCGGCGAAGGTCAGCACCTGGCCGATGCCGGTGGAGCGCGGGTCGAGGTAGACCACCGTGCTCTTGAACTCGGGCTTGAGCAGGTCGGCCCAGCCGGTGGGCACGTTCTTCACCAGCTTCCTGTTCACGAGGAACGCGATGTTGAGCGTGTGGATGGTGAACCAGCGACCCTCGGCCTCGCGGAACACGGCCGGCAGCTTGTCGAAGTTGACGGGCTTGAACGGCGCGACCACGTCCTTCTTCGCGGCATCGACGGCCGAGGCCGCGAAGTAGTAGGCGGTGTCGGCCTGCGGGCGGCGTTTCGTTTTTTCCAGCGCGACCACGGTGGCGGCCGAGCCGATGTCGTTGTAGGTCAGCTCGATCTCGGGATAGCGCTTCTTGAAGTCGCGGAACAGCGACTTCCAGTTGGCCCATTCGGGGCCGGTGTCGAAGGAGACGCACAGGCCTTCCTTCTGCGCCTCGGCATAGAGCGCCTTCTCGCCCGCGTAGAGCTCGGGGCCGTCGAAGGCGAAGGCGGTGCGCGCGAGCGCCAGCACGGGCAGGGCGCCGGCGGCCTGGATCAGATGTCTGCGTTGCATGGAAGTGGCTCCTTGGGAGGAAGGGATGTCAGTGGTCGAGCAGGCGAAGGTGTTCGGGCGCGATCGCGATGGCCTCGGTGGCCGGCCGCGCCGATTCGGCGAGAAAGGGCCTGGGCGCGCCCGGCACCTCGAAGTCGTAGCGCGTCAGCGAGCCCAGGTAGCGCTGCGCGCCGCAGCGGCCCGCGATGCGGTTCGGCGTGCCGGGCGCGGGATCGGCCGCGATGTGCTCGGGCCGCACCAGCACGTGCAGCGCGGTGCCGGGCGCGCGCATGCCGGTGGGCGCCGCGAGCTGGGCGAAGCCCAGGTCCAGCTTGTTGAGGCCCGCCACCTTGGCCGGCAGGATCGTCGAGAGCCCGACGAACTCGGCCACCGCGCGGCTCGCGGGCTCTTCGTAGATCTCGCGCGGCGTGGCGATCTGCAGCAGCCGCCCATCCTTGAGCATCGCCACGCGGTCGGCCATGGCGAGCGCCTCTTCCTGGTCGTGCGTGACCAGCAAGGTGGTGGCGCCGAAGCGCTGCTGGATCGCGCGGATCTGGTCGCGCAGGTGGCCGCGCACGCTGGCATCGAGCGCCGACAGCGGCTCGTCGAGCAGCAGCGCGCGCGGGTCGATCGCGAGCGCGCGCGCCAGCGCCACGCGCTGCTGCTGCCCGCCCGAGAGCTGCGCGACGGCGCGCTGTGCGTACTCGCCCAGGCCCACGGTGTCGAGCAGGGCCTGCGCGCGCTGGCGGCGCTCGGCGGTCGCCACCTTTCGCAGCTTGAGGCCGTAGGCCACGTTGTCGAGCACGCTCAGGTGCGGGAACAGCGCATAGCTCTGGAACACCATGCCGATGTGGCGCCGGTGCACCGGCGTGCGCGACATGTCCTCGCCGTCGAGCGCGATGCGGCCCGTGTGGCCGGTCTCGAGGCCCGACACCAGCTTGAGCAGCGTGGACTTGCCCGAGCCGCTGGGCCCGATCACCGCGACCAGCTCGCCGGTGCGCACGTCGAGCGAGACCTCGTGCAGCCCGTGCGTGCTGCCGGGGTAGTTGTAGCTGACCGTGTCGAGGAGGAGGCTCATGGCGTGACGGCGCGTTGCTTCACCAGGGAGGAGGAAAGAAGCGCCGACGCGCTCGCCAGCACCAGGAGGATGACGGTGGCCGCGCAGGCGAAGCCCGTGGCGCCGTAGAAGGCCTGCAGCAGCACCACCGGGTAGGTGCGGTTCTGGAAGCTGGTGAGCAGGTTCGACACGCCGAACTCGCCGACCGAGATCGCCGCCACCATCACCAGCCCGCTGATCAGGCTCTGGCGCAGGCTCGGCAGCACGATGCCGTTGAACTGCTGCCAGCCCGTGGCGCCGAGCGTGGCCGCGGCCTGCTCGAGCCGGTCCAGGTCGAGGTGGCGCAGGTCGGTCAGCAGCGTGTTCGTGAGGTAGGGCAGCGTGAGGATCGCGTGCGCCGCGATCAACAGCGGCATCGAGCCCAGCCAGGGCGCGAGGTCGGTGTTGAACACGATCATGTAGCCGAAGGCCAGCGTGATCGCCGGCACCGCCACCGGCGTGGCGCTCACGATGCGCGCCGCCAGGCTGCCGCCGCGCCGCGCGCCGTGATACAGCGCATAGGCCAGCGGCAGCGCCAGCACGGTGTTGATCGCGCAGGCCGAGAGCGCCACCACCAGGCTGCTCACGAAGGCCTTGCGAAACGAGGTGTCGAGCCAGAGGTCGACATACCACTGCCCGGTGAGGCCCGTGGGCAGCAGCGTGTTGGTCCAGTTGCCGCCCACGCTGCCGATCAGCAGCAGGGCGATGGGCAGCAGCAGGTACAGGCCGTAGAGGAGCGAGATGCCGCGAACCAAGGGTGTGTCTCCGTGTCACGCGCGGCCGGCATACTTTCCGGATGCGCTACTGTCTGCGCCGGGTCTTCCGCCGCATCGGCCTGAATTCTAGGAAGCGCCTTCGTATTCATGGGTGAAAGTTGGATGACGACACTTGAGCTGTTGGCAACTGTTTTTCACCGAACTTTCATCAACCGGAGCCATGCATGAAGCGCGACTGCCCCACCATCCAGGAGCTGCTGGCCTTCGACGCGGTGGCGCGCCACGAGAGCCTGACGCTCGCGGCCGGCGCCCTGTGCATCACCGTGAGCGCGGTCAGCAAGCAGATCGCGGGGCTCGAGGCCTTCCTCGGCCGCGCCCTGCTGCAGAAGAACGGGCGCGGCGTGCAGCTCACGCCGCAGGGCCGCGTCTACTGGCAGAAGATCGCCGGCGGCCTGCGCGCGATCGAGACCGCCACCTTCGAGGCGCGCTCGGGCGATGCCGGCGCCGGCCTGCTCACGCTCGCGAGCGTGCCCACCTTCCTCACCAAGTGGCTGATCCCGCGGCTGCCGGCCTTCAGCCAGAAGAGCCGACACGTCATGCTGAGCTTCAGCCGCCATCTCGAGCCCAGCGACGGCATTCCGGCCGGCGTCGACGCGGCGATCCGCTACGGGCCCGACGGCTGGCCCGGCGTGGTGTCCGAATACATCGCGGGCCGCGAGTTCGTGCTGATCGTGGCGCGCTCGCTGGTCGAGGGGCGGCACCGCATCGCGCAGCCGGCCGACATCCTCGGCCACACGCTGCTGCACCACGAGGGCGCGCCCACCGCGTGGCGCCAGTGGGCCGCGCAGCACGGCGTGCCCGAGGTGCAGACCGTGGCCGGCCCGCGCTTCGCGCAGTACTCGGCGCTGATCCAGGCCGCGCTCAACGGCCTGGGCATCGGCCTGGTGCCGAAGCTGCTGGTGCAGGAGGAGTTCGCCGAGGGCTCGCTGCTGAGTCCCTGCGGCACGCCGGTCGGCGTGAACCAGGGCCACTACCTCTGCTATCGGCCCGACCGGCTCGACCTGCCGGCCTTCGCGGCCTTTCGCGCCTGGCTGCTCGACGAGGGCCAGAAGTCGCGCGGCGTGGAGGCCGAGGCATGAAATCGCGCGAGTGGTTACGCTCGCCATCCCTCATCACGACAAGGACGATGCATCGATGAAAGTCGCAGTCATGGGCGCCGGCGCGGTCGGCTGCTATTACGGTGCCATGCTGGCGCGCGCGGGCCACGAGGTGGTGCTGATCGGCCGGCCCGCGCACGTGGAGGCCGTACGGGCCAGCGGCCTGCGCCTCGAGGCCCAGACCTTCGACGAACACGTGCCCATGGCCGCGAGCACCGAGCCCGATGCCGTGCGGGGCGCCGACCTGGTGCTGTTCTGCGTCAAGTCGACCGACACCGAGGCCGCGGCCGCGCAGATCGCGCCGCACCTCGCGCCCGGCGCGCTGGTGCTCACGCTGCAGAACGGTGTCGACAACGACGAGCGCGCGCGCTCGGTGCTGCGGGACCACGAGGTGGCCGCGGCCGTGGTCTATGTCGCGACCGGCATGGCGGGCCCGGGCCACGTCAAGCACAACGGCCGCGGCGAACTCGTGATCGCGCCCTCGGCCCGCGGCGAGGAAGTGGCGCAGGCGCTGCGCGCGGCCGGCGTGCCGACCGAGATCTCCGACAACGTGCGCGGCGCGCTGTGGGCCAAGCTGGTGCTCAACTGCGCCTACAACGCGCTGTCGGCGATCACGCAGCTGCCCTACGGCGTGCTGGTGAAGAACGAGGGCGTGCCCGGCGTGCTGCGCGACGTGGTGGCCGAATGCCTAGCGGTCGCGCGGGCCGAGGGCGTGACGATCCCGGGCGAGATCGATGCCGCGGTGGCGGGCATCGCGCGCACCATGCCCGCGCAGTTCTCCTCCACCGCGCAGGACCTCGCGCGCGGCAAGCGCAGCGAGATCGACCATCTCAACGGCTTCGTGCTGCGCCGCGGCGAGGCGCTGGGCGTGCCGGTGCCGGCCAACCGGCTGCTGTGGACGCTGGTGCGGCTGCTTGAGGACAAGCCGGCGCAGGCCTGAACCGGGCCTCAGCCCGGCATCGGCTCGCGCATCGTCACGAACTCCTCGGCCGCGGTCGGGTGGATGCCCACCGTGCTGTCGAACATCGCCTTGGTGGCGCCCGCGCGCATCGCGACCGCGAAGCCCTGCACCACCTCGCCCGCGTCGGCGCCCACCATGTGCAGGCCCACGACGCGGTCGCTCTTGGTGTCGACCACCAGCTTCATGAAGGTGCGCTCGCTGCGGCCCGACAGCGTGTGGCGCAGCGACTTGAACTCGCTCGAGAACACCGTGACCTGGCCGAACTTCGCGCGCGCGTCGAGCTCGCCGTAGCCGCAGGTGCCGATGTTCGGGTGCGTGAAAACGGCGGTGGGAATGAACTCGTAGTCGAGCCGGCGCTCGCCCTTGCCGAACAGTTCGTCGACCACCACCATCGCCTCGGCCAGCGCCACCGGCGTGAGCTGCACGCGCGTGGAGACGTCGCCCACGGCGTAGATCGAGGGCACCGAGCTGCGGTAGTGCGCATCGACCGCGATCGCGCCGCGCTCGTCGAGCGCCACGCCCGCGGCCTCGAGGCCCAGGCCCTGCGTGTTGGGCACGCGGCCGGTGGCGAACAGCACCGTGTCGGCCTCGATCTGCTGGCCGCGCGCGAGCGTGGCCACCAGGCCGTCGGCCGTGCGCGTGACCGAGGCCACCTCGCAGTTCAGGCGCACGTCGACGCCGGCCTTGCCCATCTCGCCGGCGAGGAACTGCCGCACGTCGTCGTCGAAGCCGGTCAAGAGGTGTGCGCGGCGGTGCAGCAGCGTGACCTTCGCGTCGAGCCCGTTGAAGATCGAGGCGAACTCGCAGGCGATGTAGCCGCCGCCCACCACCAGCAGGCGGCGCGGGAACGGGTCGAGGTCGAACATCGCATCGGAGGTCACGATGTGCTCGCGGCCCGGGATGTCGGGCACGAAGGGCGTGCCGCCGGTGGCCACCAGCAGGTGGCGCGCGGTGTAGCGCTTGCCGTCGACCTCCACCGTGTGCGCATCGGCGAGCTGGGCCCAGCCCGTGACCAGCGTGACGCCCGAGTTCTTGAGCAGCGATGCGTAGATGCCGTTGAGCCGCGATATCTCCTTGGCGCGCTGCGACTTCAGGTGCGACCAGTCGAACACCGGCTCGCCGGGCAGCTGCCAGCCGTAGCCCGCGGCTTCCTCGAAGGACTCGGCATAGCCGGCCGCGTAGCTGTAGAGCTTCTTGGGAATGCAGCCGACGTTGACGCAGGTGCCGCCGAGTTCGGCGGCCTCGGCCAGGCCGACGCGGGCACCGGTCTGCGCGGCCATGCGCGCGGCGCGCACGCCGCCGCTGCCGCCGCCGATGACGAAGAGATCGAAGTCGAATGTGGACATGGGGGCTCCTTGGCCGCCGACTGTAGCGGTGCCTCGATGACGGTGCAGCCGGCGGGGCTTGACCCTGAAGCTGCTTCAGGGATTCCACTGGCACCGGGCTTCGCGGAGCTACATCGCCGCCGGCGGTGGCCGCGGGCCGCAACGACCAGGGAGAAGGACATGGGCATGTTGGAACGGCTTTTCGGCGGACATCGTGGCGCGCGGCATGGCGGCGGTCATCATGGGTCGCATGGCGGATACGGACAGGGTCAAGGACAGGGGCCGGGCGGCATCGCCTGCCCCGCCTGCCGTGCCGCCAACGCGGCGGGCGCACGCTTCTGCCAGCAATGCGGCAACTCGCTGCAGCCGGTGGCCTGCCGGCAGTGTGGCAGCATGCTGGCGGCGGGTGCGCGCTTCTGCGCCCAGTGCGGGCAGGCCTCGGACACGGCGCCGCGCGGCTGAGGCGCGGGCGCCGCCCCTCGCGCCGAGGCGCGAGAATCGGTGGCCGCCATCCGCGGCAACCGTCCGTGTCCCGAGGGGAAAAAGAAGAATGGAAAGACACTGCCTCGTTCGGCCGCGCCCGGCCCGCAAGCGTCTGCCCGCGATCCTCGCGTGCTGCGCCATGGCCGCGTTGGCCGTGCCGGCCGCCGCGCAGCTCGCGCGCAAGCCCTCGTTCTACGACGCGCAGAAGCGCGAGCCCGAGGCCGCATCGATCGTGCCGGCCGGCAGCACGGCCTCGCCCGTGCGCCCCGCGGGCGGCGCCTCGTCGCTGCCCGCGCTCGCCAGCCGCGCCGACTTCGACGCGCTCGCGCGCACCTACGACGCCGGCACGCCGATGGCGCTGCCGCATGTGCTGTTCGTGATCGACCGGCGCGCGAAGCCGGCGCCGCGCGTGTACTACCTCGACACGCCGCGCTGGCAGCTGCACGTGCGCTTCGTGCGCGACACCGGCCTGGCGCCCCACGCGGGCAAGCGCGAGATCGATCGCAACTACCTCGTGCCCGACCGCCGCTTCCTGTTCGGCACGCTGAGCTGGCAGCAGAACGTCTCGGGCTTCGGCTATGAATTCTGGGAAGGCGACCGCCTCACCGCGCCGCTGCTGCGCGAGGCCGACCGCGCGGTGAAGGCCAGCTTCTTCGCGCCCGTGAAGTTCAAGACCAACTCCACGCTGCACGAGCGCGTGGCACACGAGGCCGGCGTCGACTTCGTGACGCAGGAGGCGCTGATCCGCGAGCAGCCCTACCTGCCGATGAACCTCGGCACCGCCAGCGGCCGGGTGCGCATCGTCGAGGACGAGGGCGCGGTCAATGCGCTGCTGCCCGAGGACATCGCGGTGCTGCGCCAGGTGCCGATCGCGCTGCCGCCGGTGGCGGGCGTGCTGACCGAGCGGCCGTCCACGGCGCTGTCGCACGTCAACCTGCTGGCCAAGGGCTGGGGCATTCCCAACGCCTACGTGCGCGACGCGGCCGAGGTGCTGCGCGCGCATGCGGGCCAGTGGGTGGCGCTCAAGGTCGCGGCCTCGGGCTACCAGGTGCGCCCGCTCACGCCCGAGGAGATCGCGGCGCTGCCCACGCGCGCCGCGCGCACGGCCGCCATGGGCCGCGGCAGCGCAGCGCCGGGTGGCGCTGCGGCCGTGCGGCCCGACCTGCGCGAAGCGCGGCTGCTGCCGCTGGCTTCGCTGCGCGCCCGCAACAGCGCGCAGTGCGGCGTGAAGGCGGCCAACCTCGGCGCGCTGCAGGCCGCGCGCATACCGTCGACCAGCGTGCCCGACGGCTACTGCATTCCGTTCGCGCACTACGACCGCTTCATGCGCGCCAACGGCCTGGCCGAGCGCATCGCGCGCATGCAGCAGGCGCCGGGCTTCGCGGCCGACCCGCTGGTGCGCCAGCGCGCGCTCGAGGCGCTGCGCGCCGAGATCGTGCAGTGGCCGGTCGATCCCGCCACCGCGGCCGCGTGGCGCGCGGCCTGGCAGTCGCAGCTCGGCGGCGGCGGCGTGTTCGTGCGCAGCTCGTCCAACTCCGAGGACCTGCCGGGCTTCAGCGGCGCCGGCCTCTACACCACCGTGCCCAACGTGAAGAGCGGCGACGCGCTCGAGCTCGCGGTGAAGAAGGTCTGGGCCTCGGTCTTCAATGCCGAGGCCTGGGAGGCGCGCGGCGCCGCGGGCTTCGGCGCCGAGTCGGTGCTGATGGGCGTGTTCGTGCAGACCGCGATCGATGCCACCAGCGCGGGCGTGATGATCACGCGCGATCCCTTCGACGCCGGCCATCCGCACGTCACCTACATCTCGGCCAAGCGCGGCATCGGCATCCGCGTGGTCGAGGGCCGGCGCGTGGCCGAGCAGCTCATGTACTCGAGCTGGTCGAAGGCGATCCAGGTGCTGAGCCGTTCGGCCGAGGACAGCGCGCTGCAGCTCGACAAGGACGGTGGCGTGAAGGAGGTGCCGCTGGAGGCCGGCCGCAGCGTGCTGACCGACGAACTCGTGGTGCGGCTCGCGAACGTCGGCGCGGCGGTCAAGCGCGGCTTCGGCGGCGTCGACCAGGACATCGAATGGGCCACCGTGGGCGAGCGCATCGTGCTGCTGCAGGCGCGGCCCTACGTCGAGCGCCGCCGCTGAAGCAGGGACCGGCGCCATGAACCTGCACCGCCTCGACCTGGTCTCGCTGTCGCTGTTCAACCTGGTGGTGCGCACCGGCAGCATCAGCAAGGGCGCCGAGCTCGCGCACCTCGCGGTGGGCGCGGCCAGCAAGCGCATCTCCGACCTCGAGGCGGCCGTGGGCACGCCGCTGCTCGAGCGCCATTCGCGCGGCGTCACGCTCACGGTCGCGGGCGATGCGCTGCACCGCCATGCGCAGCGCATCCTCGACGACGTCGACCAGCTCGCGGCCGACCTGTCCGACTACGCCTCGGGCGTGCTCGGCGTGGTGCGGCTGTGGGTCAACACCTCGGCCGTCACGCAGTTCCTGCCGCGCGGGCTGTCGGGCTTCGTGGCGGCCAATCCCGGCATCCGCATCGAGCTCGAGGAACGCAACAGCAGCGAGATCGTGCTCGCGGTGCTCGACGGCCGCGCCGACGCGGGCATCTTCGCGGAGGGCACGCCGAGCCTCGGACTGCACCTCGTCAACTACCGCGTCGACCGGCTGGTGATGGTGGTGCCGCGCGGCCATCCGCTGGCGCGCCGGCGCAGCGTGCGGCTCGAGGAGGCGACCGAGTACGACTTCGTGAGCCTGCCGGCCGAGACCTCGCTCGCGCAGCGGCTGCAGGCCGCGGCCGAGGCGCTGGGCCGGCGGCTGCGGCTGCGCATCCAGGTGCGCAGCTTCGATGCCGTGTGCCAGATGGTGGCGGCCGGCATGGGCGTGGCCGTGCTGCCGCACGCGGCGATCCAGCCGCACCTGCGCTCGATGGGCCTGCGCGAGATCGCGCTCGACGACGCCTGGGCCGAGCGCCGGCTGCTGATCGGCCTGCGCGACGCCGGCGTGGTGCCGCGCCACGTGCGCACCCTGATCGACCACCTCTGCCAGGGTTAACCCTCGGGCGCTTTCGCGTTCCGCGAAAGCTGCGTGCTCGCCTTTGTCGTTCTCCCGCGCGGCCGCGCTGCCCAGAATCCGGGCAACGAATGCGGCGTCGTGCTGGCGAGCCGCGCAGACAAAGGCTCCCATGGCTACCCCCACCTCCCTCCTCGACGACGACGGCGCCATCGTGCGCAAGGTCGCGTGGCGAATCATGCCGCTCATCATGGTGTGCTATCTCTTCGCCTTCTTCGACCGCATCAACATCAGCTTCGCCAAGTTCGCGCTGCAGAGCGACCTGGGCCTGAGCGACACCGCCTACGGCTTCGGTGCCGGCCTGTTCGTGGTCGGCTACGTGCTGTTCGAGGTGCCGAGCAACCTGATGCTCTACAAGGTCGGCGCGCGGCGCTGGATCGCGCGCATCATGGTCTCGTGGGGCGTAGCCACCGCGCTCATGATGTTCGTGCAGACCGAGTGGCAGTTCTATGCGCTGCGCTTCGTGATCGGCGCGATGGAAGCGGGCTTCGCGCCCGGCGTGCTGTTCTACCTCACGCTGTGGTTCCCCGCCGCGCACCGCGGCCGCATCACCTCGATGCTGTTCCTGGCCTCGGCCTTCGCGGGCCTGTTCGGCGCGCCCGCCGCGGGCCTGGTGCTCGCGCACTTCGACGGCCTGCTCGGCATGGCCGGCTGGCACTGGCTGTTCCTGGTCGGCGGGCTGCCGTGCATCGTGCTCGGCCTGCTGGTGTTCGTGCGGCTCGACGACCGCATCGAAGACGCGCGCTGGCTCACGCCCGGCGAGCGCACGCGCCTGTCGCAGCGCATCGCCGAGCAGGGCGGCGCGGCCGGCGCCCACGGCTCGCTGCTCGATGCGCTGAAGACGCCGGGCTTCCTCATGCTCGGGCTGATCTACTTCCTGATCCAGGTCGCGTCCTATGGCCTGAACTTCTGGGCTCCGCACCTGATCCGCGCCTCGGGCAGCACCGATCCCACGGCGATCGGCCTGCTGACGGCCGTGCCCTACCTGTGCGGCGCGATCGCGATGGTGGTGGTCGGGCGGCTGTCGGACCGCAGCGGCGAGCGCCGCCGCTTCGTGATCGCGCTGCTGCTGCTCGCGGCCATCGGCTTCTTCGCGGCCGGCCTGTTCGACCACCACACCGACCTGCTGGTGCTCGCGCTGGCCGTGATGGGCGCGGGCGTGATCGCCTCGATCCCGGCCTTCTGGGCGCTGCCGCCCAAGCTGGTGAGCGGGGCCGCCGCGGCCGGCGGCATCGCGCTGATCAACACGCTGGGCCAGCTCGGCGGCATCGTGAGCCCGGTGATGGTGGGCCGCATCAAGGACCTGAGCGGCAGCACCACGCCCGCGCTCTACGTCATCGGCGCGCTGGCGCTGCTGTGCGCGGCGCTGCTGGCCTTCGCGCTGCCCGAATCGCTGCGCCGGCGCGAGCCGCGTCCATCGGCCGCTTCACGTTCCCCCGCGAGCGGCGCGCTGCATGCGTCCGCCGTCGCCTTCGCCGAGAAAGCCTCCAAGCCATGAACCTTCCCCTGAGTCCCGGCGCGCTGCAAGGCCTGCGCGTCATCGAGATGGGCCAGCTGATCGCCGGCCCCTTCGCCGGCAAGACGCTCGGCGAATTCGGCGCCGACGTGATCAAGATCGAGCCGCCCGGCAGCGGCGACCCGCTGCGCAACTGGCGCCTGCTGCAGGACGGCACTTCGGTCTGGTGGCAGGTGCAGTCGCGCAACAAGCGCTCGCTGGCGCTCGACCTGCGCAGCGAGGAGGGCCAGCAGATCGCGCGCCGGCTGATCGCCGAGGCCGACGTGCTGATCGAGAACTTCCGCCCCGGCACGCTCGAGGGCTGGGGCATGGGCTACGAGGTGCTGCGCGAGCGCAACCCGGGCCTGGTGATGCTGCGCATCTCGGGCTACGGCCAGACCGGCCCCTACCGCGACCTGCCGGGCTTCGGCGCCATCGGCGAGGCCATGGGCGGGCTGCGCCACCTCACGGGCGAACCGGGCCGGGTGCCGGTGCGCTGCGGCATCTCGATCGGCGACACGCTGGCCGCGCTGCACGGCACCATCGGCGTGCTGACCGCGCTCTACCACCGCAAGGTCAACGGCGGCCAGGGCCAGGTCATCGACGTGGCGCTCAACGAGGCGGTGTTCAACGTGATGGAGAGCCTGGTGCCCGAGTACAGCGCCTTCGGCGCGGTGCGCGAGGCCGCGGGCAGCGCGCTGCCGGGCATCGCGCCCTCGAACGCCTACCGCTGCGCCGACGGCTACGTGCTGATCGCGGGCAACGGCGACAGCATCTTCCGCCGGCTCATGCAGAGCATCGGCCGCGACGACCTCGGCGCCGATCCCGCGCTCGCGAACAACGCGGGCCGCGTGGCGCGCGTGGCCGAGATCGACCAGGCGATCGAGGCCTGGACGCTGCCGCAATCGGTGGCGACGGTGCTCGAGGTCCTCGGCGCGGCGCGCGTGCCCGCGGGCAAGGTCTACACCGCGAAGGACATCGCCGAGGACCCGCACTACCGCGCGCGCGAGATGCTGCTGCGCCAGTCCACGCGCGACGGCCACGAGATCGAGGTGCCCGGCGTGGTGCCCAAGCTCATGGGCACGCCGGGCACGGTGCGCTCCTCGGCGCCGCGGCTGGGCGACGACACCGACGCGGTGCTCGGCGAGATCGGATTCACATCGGAAGACATCGCCGCCTTGCGCGGCAGGAAGGTGGTTGCATGAACGACGTGGTCTGGAACGGAAGAACATTCGACGGCGATCGCCGCGTGCGGATGTGCGAGGTGGGCCTGCGCGACGGCCTGCAGGTCGAGGCGGCCTTCGTGCCGACCGGGGACAAGATCGCGCTGTGCAACGCGCTCTCGCGCGCGGGCATGGCGAAGATCGAGGTCTCGGCCTTCGTCTCGCCGCAGGCCATTCCCGCGCTGCGCGACGCCGAGGTGGTGCTGCGCGAGATCGAGCGCGTGGACGGCGTGGCCTACACCGCGCTGGTGCCCAACGTGCGCGGCGCCGAGCGCGCGATCGATGCGCGCGTGGACGAGATGAACCTCGTGATGTCGGCCAGCGAGAGCCACAACCTCGCCAACCTGCGCATGATGCGCGAGCAGTCGTTCCGCGCGCTGGCCGAGGTGGCGGCGCTCGCGCGCCAGGCCGGCGTGGCGGTCAATGTCTCGCTGTCGTGCAGCTTCGGCTGTCCGATCGAGGGCGACGTGCCCGAGGCCGGCGTGCTCGGCTGGTGCGAGCGCTTCGTCGAGGAGCTCGGCGCCGGCGGCGTTACGCTGTGCGACACCACGGGCATGGCCTGGCCCGGCCAGGTGCACGGGCTCGCGCGCGCCTTCCTGCAGCGCTGGCCCGGCACCGAGCTCACGCTGCACTTCCACAACACGCGCGGCATGGGGCTGGCCAACGTGCTGGCCGGCATCGACGCCGGCGCGCGCCGCTTCGATGCCTCGATCGGCGGCATCGGCGGCTGCCCCTATGCGCCGGGCGCCACCGGCAATGTCTGCAGCGAGGAGATCGTGCATGCGCTCGAGCTCTCGGGCTGGGACACCGGCGTCGACCTCGCGCGCGTGATCGATGCCGCGCGCCGGCTGCCGGCGCTGATCGGCCACGACATCCCGAGCCAGATCGTCAAGGCCGGCCGCCGGCTCGACCTGCATGCGCCGCCCGCGGACTTCGAGGCCACGCGCGAACGCGCGCTGGCGCGCGAGGCCGCGCGCGCGCACTGAGACCGCTTCGCTTCCCTTCCCTTTCATCCACAAGACCAGGAGACATTCGCATGCAACCCCTTCGCTTCATCGCCGCGCTGGCCGCGGCCGCGCTGCTCGCCGGCCCGGCCCTGGCCCAGACCTATCCCTTCAAGCCGATCACGATGCTGGTGCCCACGGCCGCCGGCGGCACCACCGACATCGCCGGGCGCATGCTCGCCGACCCGCTGGGCAAGGCGCTGGGCCAGCCGGTGGTGGTCGACAACCGCGGCGGCGCCAGCGGCGTGATCGCGGCGGTGGCGGTCAAGCGCGCCGAGGCCGACGGCCACACGCTGCTGATGCAGTACTCGGGCTACCACGTGATCTCGCCCCACGTCACGAAGCAGAAGGCGCAATGGGTGCCCGAGGACTTCCGCGCCGTGGCCAACGTGCTGAGCGCGCCGCAGGTGGTGGTGGTGCGCGAGGGCCTGCCGGTCAAGAACATGGCCGAGCTGATCGCCTATGCCAAGGCCAACCCCGGCAAGCTGACCTATGCCTCCTCGGGCCCGGGCTCGCTGCAGCACGTGACCGGCGCCATGCTCGAGCAGCAGGCCGGCATCCAGCTCACGCACATCCCCTACAAGGGCACCGGCCCGGCGCTGCAGGACCTGCTGGGCGCGCAGGTCGACATGACCTTCGGCACGCCGCCGCCGTTCATGCCCTTCATCCAGTCGGGCAAGCTGCGCGCGGTGGCCGTCACCGGCAAGGCGCGCGTGGCCTCGCTGCCGAACGTGCCGACCGCGGCCGAGGTCGGGCTGCCGAACCTCGACGCGACCTCGTGGTTCGCGGTGTTCGCGCCCGCGAAGACGCCGCAGCCCGTGATCGACAAGCTCAGCGCCGAGATCGCCAAGGTGGTGGCCACGCCGGCCTTCCAGCAGAAGGCCGCCGAGCTCGGCGCCACGGCCGACTACATGAACCCGCAGAAGCTCGCCGACTACAGCAAGGCCGAGTACCTGCGCTGGGGCAAGGTGGTCGAGGCCGCGAAGATCGAGGGCGAGTGAGACCGCGCGCATGGCGGCGGCCGGTGGTCGGCCGCCGCCATGCGTTTCCCCTCCGCCGTCGTTTTCACTTGTAAAGCAGCTGCGGCAGCCACAGGCCGATCTGCGGCCACATGTAGAGCAGGAAGATCGCGAGGATCTGGATGCCCATGAAGGGCAGCATGCCGAGGAAGATCTGGTTCAGCGTGACATGCGGCGGGCTCACGCCCTTGAGGTAGAAGGCCGCCATCGCCACTGGCGGCGACAGGAAGGCGGTCTGCAGGTTCAGCGCCACCAGCAGGCCGAAGAACAGCGGATCGACGCCGAAGTTGTCGAGCAGCGGGATGAAGATCGGCATGAAGATCACGATGATCTCGGTCCACTCGAGCGGCCAGCCGAGCAGGAAGATGATCACCTGGCTCAGCAGCAGGAACTGCACCTTCGTGAGGTTCATGCTCAGCACCCATTCCTCGACCAGCGCCTGGCCGCCGAGCAGCGCGAAGGCGGCCGAGAAAATGGCCGAGCCCACGAACAGCCAGCACACCATCGCCGAGGTCTTGGCGGTGAGGAACACCGACTCCTTGAGCACCGCGAGGTTGAGCCGCCGGTAGGCCGCCGCCAGCAGCATGCCGCCGAGCGCGCCCATGGCCGCGGCCTCGGTGGGCGTGGCCAGGCCCATCACGATCGAGCCCAGCACCGAGAGGATCAGCAGCACCAGCGGGAAGAAGGAGGCCAGCAGCATCTTGAAGATCTCGAGCCGCGCGAAGCTCAGGAACAGGTAGAACAGCGCCGTGAGCGCGCCCAGCACCGAGAAGGTCGCGACCCACCAGGTGGGCGGCGGCTTGGTGGTGGCACCGGCCGGCGCGGTCTGCGCGGTCTCGGCGGCGGGCGCGGGCGCCGCCGGTGGTGCTTCGGCGCCCGGCGGTTCGGCGACGGCGCCGGCCGCGGGCTCCTCGCCCGGCGGTTCCTGCAGTCCGCCTTCGCTCGGCGGCTCCTGCAGGCCACCTTCGGCGGGAGGTTCCTGCAAGCCGCTCGAGCTGGCGCCGCTGCTGCTGCTTCGAGATGCACCGATCTCCTCGATGTCGTAGCGCGCCTCGGCCTCGACCGTGGTCACGGCCTTGTAGCTGCCCAGCGCCAGCAGCGCATAGACGACGGCGGGCAGCGCCACGATGCCGAGCTGCCTGAGCACGTGCGAGAGCGGCACCTCGGCATTGCGCTTGCCCTTGAGCAGGCCCAGCAGCGCATGCGCCGACGGGCTGGCGGCGATCCGCTGCGTCAGCGGCGGCAGCGGCACCACGCGCTCGGCGGCCGACAGCGGCGGTGCCCACTGCGGCTTGAGCTTCGCGATCAGGATCACGTAGAGCACGTAGAGGCCGGCCAGCATCAGGCCCGGGAAGAAGGCGCCCGCGTAGAGCTGCACCACCGACACGCCGGCGGTGGCGCCATAGACGATCAGCAGCACCGAGGGCGGTATCAGGATGCCGAGGCAGCCGCCCGCCGTGATCGCGCCCGCGGCCAGCGGCACGCTGTAGCCGCCGCGCAGCATCGCGGGCAGCGCCAAGAGGCCCATCAGCGTGACCACCGCGCCGACGATGCCGGTGGCGGTCGCGAAGATGGTGCAGGTCACGAGCGTGGCGACCGCGAGCGCGCCCGGCAGCCGCGCGAGCGCGAGGTGCAGGCTCTTGAACAGCGACTCGATCAGGTTGGCGCGCTCGACCAGGTAGCCCATGAAGACGAACAGCGGCACGGCGATCAGCACGTCGTTGGCCATGGTCTTGTAGGCCGACTGCACCATCAGGTCGAGCGTGCGATGCCAGTCGCGCTCGTAGGCCAGGAAGGTGAAGAGCATGCCCATGCCCATCAGCGTGAAGGCGGTGGGGAAGCCCAGCATGATCGCCACCACCACGAGCGACAGCATCAAGAGGCCCAGGTGGCCGTTGGTGATGGTCTCGGCGCTCAGCAGCATGGCGGCGCCGGCGATCACGATCAGCGCCATGAAGGTGAGGCCGAACCAGAGTTCGCGGCGGATCTTCATCGCGCGCCCTCCCGTGCCTCGTTGGCGACCACCACGCGGTCGAGCGCGGCGATGTCGGCGTCCTTCACGTGCACCATCTCCTTGAGCTTCTCGACGTCGACCTCCTCGACGTCCTGCTCGCGCGAGGGCCAGGCGCCGTCGCGGATGCACTGCACGCAGCGGATGATCTCGACGATGCCCTGCAGGAGCAGCGTGAAGCCCGCGAGCGGGATGATGAACTTGAACGGGTACAGCGGCAGCGGCTCGGCCGAGAAGGTCTGCTCGCGGATCGCGAGCGCCTCGCTCGCGTAGATCCAGCCGGCCCAGGTCAGCGCGACGATGCCGGGCAGGAAGAAGACGATGTAGAGCACCAGGTCGACCAGCGCCTGCGTGCGCGGCATGAAGAAGCCGTAGAGCACGTCGCCGCGCACGTGGCCGTTCTTCGAGAGCGTGTAGGCCCCGGCGGTCATGAACATGGCGCCGTAGAGCATGATCTGCGCGTCGAGCACCCAGGCATGCGGCCGGTTGAGCACGTAGCGCGAGAACACCTCCCAGCTGATCAGCAGCGTGAGCAGCAGGGCACACCAGGCGAAAGTCTTGCCGATCCACGTCGAGAACCGGTCGACCGCCAACAGGAAGGATTGCATCGGGACGAACTCCTCGCCGGGCGCGGCGCGCGTCGTGCGCGGCCCGCGCCGGGCGAAATCGGGAATGAGAAGAGGGCACCCGCCTCGGGGTGCCCTCGCGTTCTTTCTCTGGCCGGAAGACCCGCTCAGGTCTTCTTCGCCTGCCGTCCGAAGTAGTGGTTGTAGGCCATCTTGAAATCGACCGAGTAGTCGTTCTGCCACTGGCCCGCGCGCTCGGCGAAGGCGCGCTGCGAGTCGAGCACCTTCTTGAACAGCGGGTTCTCGGCCGATTTCTTCGCGATGGTCTTGTCCCACGAGGCGAGCTGCGCGCGCAGCACCGAGTCGGGCGTCTTGTAGAACTTGATGCCGCTCTTCTTGAGTTCCTCGTAGTCCTTGGAATTGCGGTCGATCGCCTTCCAGCTCATGTCGGCGCTCGCGGCCTGGGTCGCGTACTCGATCACGGCCTTGAGCTCGGGCGGCAGCGCGCGCAGCTTGGGGCCGTTCCACAGCACCTCGAACTGCTCGCCGCACTGGTGGAAGCTCTGCAGCATGCAGTTCTTGGCCACGTCGGGGAAGCCCAGCACGCGGTCGCTCGAGGCGTTGTTGAACTCGGCCGCGTCGATCAGGCCGCGGTCGAGCGCGGGCACGATCTCGCCGCCGGGCAGCGGGTTCACGGCCGCGCCCATGTCGGTGAACACGTCGACCGCGAGGCCCACGGTGCGGAACTTCAGGCCCTTCATGTCCTCGGCCTTGGCCACCGGCTTCTTGAACCAGCCCAGCGGCTGCGTCGGCATCGGGCCGTAGAGGTACGAGGCCACGTCGAGGTTGAGGCTCTTGTAGATCTCGTCCATCAGCGCCTTGCCGCCGCCGTAGGTGTGCCAGGCCAGGATCATGTTGGCGTCCATGCCGTAGCCCGGGCCCGAACCCCAGAGCGCGAGCGCGGAGTTCTTGCCGTACCAGTAGGCGACCACGCCATGGCCGCCGTCGAGCGTGCCCTTGGCGACGGCGTCGAGCAGCTGGAAGGCCGGCACCACCGAGCCCGCGGGCAGCACCTCGATCTTGAGGCGGCTGCCGGCCATGTCGTTGACCTTCTTGGCGTAGTCCTGCGCGTACTCGTGGAAGATGTCCTTGGCCGGCCAGGTGCTCTGGAAGCGCAGGGTGGTGGTCTGGGCCATGGCGACCATCGGCGCCGACATGGCGCCCGCGGCCACCGCGGCGCCCTTGAGCAGGCTGCGACGGCGGGTCGGTTTGCTGTCTGTCATGTTGTCTCTCTCCATAGGTCTGACTGGGGAAATCCCAGGCCGCCGTCTTGGAGTTATGGTTGACAGGCCCAAGCCGCCATCTTTGGCGCGCAGCAAAACACGACAAACAGGGTTTTCACGAACCGGTGAAAAATTCCACCATCCGGCGGCCACCGGGACCGGTAAAGATGGCCGCCGCTTCGTGGGAACCCTCTTGCCATCGAACGAATTGGAAGGAATGCAGAAGATGACCGAACCCGTGGGTGAAAAAGGCTATGCCGGCGACGTGACGCCCGAACAGGCGGCGCAATGGATGGCCAGCGGCGAGGCCGTGCTGGTCGACGTGCGCACCGACGCCGAGCGCGAGTGGGTCGGCTTCGTGCCGGGCGCGGTGCCGCTGGCGTGGAAGCAGTGGCCGGGGATGGCGCTGAACCCGGGCTTCGACGAGGGCGTGCGCGCGGCTGGCGAGGGCGGGAAGAAAGTGGTGCTGCTGTGCCGCAGCGGCGTGCGTTCGATCGCGGCGGCGAAGCGGGCGACGGAGCTGGGGGTGGAGGCTTACAACATCCTCGAGGGGTTCGAGGGGAATCCGGACGAGAACGGGCACCGGGGTTTTATTGGGGGGTGGCGCAAGCGGGGGCTGCCCTGGAAGCAGAACTGAGCTGCTAAGGGGGCAGCAGATCGGGCCGGTGGGCGCGCAGCCAACCCTCGGCACCGGCCAGCAATTGCGCGGCCTGGTCGATGCAGGCCTGGAGCGCGGCATTGGAGATCGGGTCGCCCTCGTAGTCGCTCACGTTGCGTTGCCGGCGCAGCGCATCGAGCACGATGATGTCCGGTTGCGCCACGCCGATCGTCAGCCCCAGGCTCTGGATGGCCGTCTGGTGATGGCCCGGTTGGCTGGTGGCCGTGCGGTAGCCATTGGCCCACAGGCCCAGCATCGCGCATTGCATGATGCACTTGTAGGCCGCATCGAAGCGGTTGTCGGTGCTGACCTGTGCGACATGCGCGTCGGCCAGGTTGCGACGCGCCGCCTGAAGCAGCTTGGCGATGCCCGCGGCGTCAGACTGATGGACCTGCAGCCGCCCGATCGCCTGCAAGTTCTGCAAGCTCATCCGCTCCTCCCTTCACGAGCAGTTTGGGTTTGGCGAGTATGTCGCGTGCGAAGGCATCGCCGGCGCGTGCGCGCCGTGCAAATTCCTCGGTTGTGTAGAGCACCGTGTTCACTTCGCGGCCCAGCGTCGCGTGCAGGGGGAACACCGCCTGCGCGAGCGTCATGAAGTCGACGCTGCCCAGCACGAGCAGGTCCACGTCGCTGCCCGGAGACGGCGTGCCGCGCGCGATCGAGCCGAACACCAGCGCGAACCGGATCTGCGCATCCAGCGGTGCCAGCGCTTCGCGCACGGCAGGCACCACGCCATGTGTCTTGCGAAACATCGCCGCGAGGTCCTCGAACAGGGGATGGCGGGTGTCGGCGTTGTAGCGCACCTGGTTGCCTTGTTCGCTGCGCTTGAGCAGGCCGGTGCGCGCCAGCTTGTCCACCTCGCGCGCGAGCGTGCCCGCATGGCTGTCGGTCAGGCGCGCCAGTTCGCGCAGATGGAATGCGGACTGCGGCTGCAGCAGCAGCACCGCCAGCACGCGCTGCCGCGCGGCGGGGAACAGCAGGTCCATCAAGGAAGAATCGTTGCTCATTGGGCGACGATTGTTGCTATTGAGGCGACATTCGGCAAGTCGTCGAGCCCAAGTAAAAAGGCCCGCGGGCAAGCCGCAGGCCTTTTCCTGTACGAGTCGCGAAAGATCAGTTCAACGGCGGAATCCGCAGCTTCTGCCCCGGATAGATCTTGTCCGGATGCGACAGCATCGGCTTGTTGGCCTCGAAGATCGCGTTGTACTTGTTGGCGTCGCCGTAGTACTTCTTGGAGATGGCCGACAGCGTGTCGCCCTTGACCACGTCGTGGTACTGCGCGGGTGGTGCGGCGGGGGCGACCAGGTTGTTCTCCACGCTCGTCACGTTGGCCACGTTGCCGGCCGCGAGCGAGGCTTTCTCGCTGGCTTCCTGCGAGGGCGCATTGCCCGCGAGCGTCACGATGCCGGTGCTCGCGACATAGGTCACGACGAGGTTCGTGAGGCCGAGGTTCTGCGTCTCGATGTAGGTCTTGATGGCGGCCGCGGCCTTGTCGTTGGCATCGGGTTCGGCCGCCTGGGCCGACGAGCCGCCGAACAGCTTCTCGCCCGCTTCCTTGATGAAACTCAGCAATCCCATGGTTCTCTCCTTGATCGGGTGGTCGATGGAATCCGCGAATGTAGCGGCGCGCCATGGGCGCCCCGCGTAGTCCCGGACCGCGACCGACAACACCGCGACAGCAGGAATAGTCACAAAGTCGCAATAATGCCGCGCATGTCCGCAGCCACCGCTCCCTTCCTCGCGATCGACATCGGCAACACGCGCCTCAAGTGGGCGCTCTACGATGCGGCTCGCCCCGGCGCCGCCCTGCTGGCGCAGGGTGCCGAGTTCCTCGATCACATCGAGCGGCTCGCCGACGGCCCCTGGGCCGATCTTCCATCGCCGTCGAGCATGCTCGGCTGCGTCGTGGCCGGCGACGCACTGCGCCGCCGTGCCGAGGAGCAGGTGGTTGAGCGCTTCGACTGCACGCCACGCTGGGTCATGCCCAGCCTCGCCGAGGCCGGCATCGTCAACGGCTACGACCATCCCACGCGCCTCGGCGCCGACCGCTGGGTCGCCATGATCGGCGCGCGCCACCGCATGCTCGGCGAAGGCGCGCCGCGGCCGATGGTGGTGGTGCTGATCGGCACCGCGGTCACCGTCGAGGCCGTCGATGCCGACGGCAAGTTCCTCGGCGGCCTGATCCTGCCGGGCCACGGCATCATGCTGCGCGCGCTCGAGTCGGGCACCGCGGGCCTGCACGTGCCCACCGGCGAGGTGCGCGAATTCCCCACCAACACCAGCGACGCGCTGACCAGCGGCGGCACCTACGCCATCGCCGGCGCGGTCGAGCGCATGGTGCAGCACGTGCGCTCGCACTGCGGCGCCGAGCCGGCCTGCTACATGACCGGCGGCGCGGGCTGGAAGATGGCGCCCGTGATGAACGGCCACTTCGAGCTGGTCGAGAGCCTGATCATGGACGGGCTGCTGGTGATCGCGCAGCAGCGCGCCGGCTGAGAAGGTGTGAATGAACCTGCTGCGCACCCCGATCTCGCATCTGCGGTCCTCGCCGTACGTCAGTACGGCTCCGGTCCTCGACGCGACCTCGGGGCGCTCGCGACGGTTCCTTCACACCTTCTGAGGCTCGCCGCTCAGGCGCGCAGCAGCTGCGTCGCCGCGTGGATGAGCAGCCCCACGAGCCCGCCCACCAGCGTGCCGTTGACGCGGATGAACTGCAGGTCGCGCCCGATGTTGCGCTCGAGTTCGGCCGTCATCTCCTCGGTGTTCCACTGCGCCACGCGCTCCACGATGTAGCGCCGGATGTCCTCGCGGTAGCGCTCGATCGCGAGCGGCGCCGCGGCCTCGATCTGCTCGTTGATCCAGCGCCGGATCGCCTCGTCGCCCTGCAGGCGCTGGCCGAGCGCGGCGGCCATCGAGGCGATGCGCCGGCGGATCGTCGAATCGCCGCGGCCGAGGTCCTCGTGCAGCCAGGCCAGCAGCTCGCCCCACAGCCCGTGCAGGTAGTCGCCCAGCGCCGGGTGCGCGATCAGCTCGGCACGGATGCGCTCGCCGCGCGCATGGAACTCGGGGTCGTGCTGCAGCCGCACGATGAAGTCGTCGACGAAATGATCGAAGCGCCGCCGCATGGGGTGTTCGGGCTCGGCCGCGAGCTCGGCGATGGTGTGGGCCACGGCCGCCACGATCTTGCGCGTGGCCAGGCGCGCCGCCACCTGGTCGAGGCCGACGAAGCGCAGCGTCTTGATCTCGCGCGCGATCGCCTCCGTGATGTGCGCCTGCACCTCCTCGCCGTCGAGCACGCCCGCGATCTGTTCGAGCACCCCGTCGAGCAGCGCCTGGTGGCGCCCGCCCGCGGTCAGCGCGCCCAGCGTCTGACCCATGAGCTGCGACAGGTCGATCTTCTCGAGCCCGGCCGCGGCGGCCTTGCCGATGAAGTCGCGCACGCGCGCGTCGTCGAAGGCCGAGAGCCCGTAGCGCGTGGCCGCCACGCCCCATTCGCCGAGCCGCTCGCCGCTGGCCGGCCGCGCGAGCCATTCGGCCATGCGGCCGGCCGGATCGAACTCGCGCAGCTTCGCGAGCACCTGCGCGGTGCTCAGGAAGTTGTTGCAGATGAAGCCCGCGAGCTTGGCGCCGATGCGGTCCTTGTTGCTCGGGATGATCGCGGTGTGCGGGATCGGCAGCCCCAGCGGATGGCGGAACAGCGCCACCACCGCGAACCAGTCGGCGATGGCGCCGACCATCGCGGCCTCGGCGAAGGCCGCGAGGTAGCCGAACACCGGATGCCAGTCGTGCAGCACCGTGGCGACCGCATAGAGCGCCGCGGCGGCGCACAGCAGGCCCAGCGCCACGCGCTTCATGCGCCGCAGCGCGTCGTCGCCCTCGGCCGCCGGGGTCGTCAACGAGCGCCTGTTCAGCCGATGGCCGGCGAGGACGCCAGGCGGTGCATGAAGAGTTCGCAGCGTGCGAGCTGCTCGAGGCTCACGTACTCGTCGGGCTGGTGCGCCTGCTCGATGCTGCCGGGGCCGCACACCACGGTGGGGATGCCGGCGTTCTTGAACAGGCCCGCCTCGGTGCCGAAGGCCACCAGCGTGGTGCGCTCCTCGCCCGAGAGCCGCTGGGCCAGCTTGGTGATCGCGTCATTGGCGCTGCCGAGGAAGCTCGGGATCTCGCAGATGGTGTCGAAGCTGAAGCCGGCATCGGGCGCGACCTTCTTCATCGCCGGCTCGAGCGAGCCCGCATAGGCCAGCACCTCCTGTTGCATGCGCTTCGCGTCGGCGGTCGGCAGGTCGCGGAACTCGTAGCGGAACTCGGCGTCGCGCGGCACCACGTTGTCGGCGATGCCGCCGTGGAACTGGCCCACGCTGGCGGTGCTGAAGGGCACGTCGAAGCCCTCGTAGCGCGGCTCTTCGCGCTCGAAGCCCTCGGCCATGTCGCGCACCTTGCCGATCACGCGCGCGGCCATCTCGATGGCGTTGACCGACTTCGGCGTGAGTGAGGAGTGCGCTTCCTTGCCGCGCACGCAGCACCGGTAGCGGTACACGCCCTTGTGCGCGATGGCCGGCACCATGCTCGTGGGTTCGCCCACGATGCAGGCCAGCGGCTTGATGCCCGCGTCGCGCATGTCGGCGATCAGCTCCTTCACGCCGAAGCAGCCGATCTCCTCCTCGTAGCTGAAGGCGAAGTGCACCGCGAAGGGCGCCTCGCTCGCGAGAAAGCGCTCGGCGTTGGCCAGCGCCACCGCGATGAAGCTCTTCATGTCGGCCGAGCCGCGGCCGTACAGGCGCCCGTCGCGCACCGTGGCCGAGAGCGGGTCGACGCTCCAGTCCTGGCCGTCCCAGGGCACCGTGTCGGTGTGGCCCGAGACGATCACGCCGGCCGGCTTGCCCTCGCCCAGCGTGGCGAACAGGTTCGCCTTGGTGCGTTCGGCGTTGTAGGTGATGCGGCTCTTGACGCCCAGGGCCGCGAGATGCGACTGGGCCAGCTCGATCAGCTGGAGGTTGCTGTTGGCGCTGATGGTGTTCATGCGCACCAGGGCCTGGGCCAGTTCCAGGCTGCGGGGGGAAAGCGTGAGGGACATGCGGCGCATTGTCCCGGAACTCGGCACCGGAGGCTTCAGAAAGCGGTCGGATGGCCGCCGCTGTCGGTCTCCGACACCTTGAGGCGCGCGAGCTCGTCGCGCAGCCAGCCGCCCGCCCGGCCCAGCGGGCGCGCCTTGTTCCACAGCAGGTCGACGCCCAGCAGCCAGTCGGTGTGCGGGTAGGCCTCGAGCTGCAGCTCGACCAGCTCGCCCGCGGCCAGTTCGCGCCGCACCAGCAGGCGCGGCAGCGTGGCCCAGCCCAGGCCCGCGTGCGTCATCTCGAGCAGCGCGAGGTAGCTCTCGGCGCGCCAGCAGCGCGTGGCGTCGAGGTACTCGGTGGTGGGCAGCCGCTCGCTGTGCGCGCTGAAGGCGAGCCGGCGGTGCCGGTGCAGCTCGCCGAAGCTCACCGTGGGCAGGGCCGCGAGCGGATGCGTGCGCGCCGCGACGTGCGCCATCACCAGCTTGCCCATCTGCACGAACGCCAACTCGCGCGCATAGCCGGGCTGCGCGAAGCCGATGCCCAGCTGCGCCTCGCCCTGGCGCACCAGCACGCTGACGTCGCCGTGCAGCGGATGCCGCACCTCGAGGTCGACGTGCGGGAAGCGCTCGGCGAAGGCCGAGAACACCGGCATCAGCACGTTGTAGGGAATCTCGATCGCCAGCGTGAGGCTGGGCTCGACCGCGTCGGCGAGGCTTTGCGCATGGCCCTCGAGCGCGAGGCAGCGGTCGAGCACGCCATGGGCCTCGCGCAGCAGGCGGCGGCCGGCCTCGGTCAGCGCGGGGATCTTGGTCGCGCGGTCGAACAGCGCCACGCCGAGGTCGACCTCGAGGTTGCCGATGGCCGCGCTCACGGTCGACTGCGTCTTGCCGAGCTGGCGCGCCGCCGCCGAGAAGGAACCGGCGCGCGCCACGGCCGCCAAGGTCTCGAGTTGGTCCAGCGAATAGCGCACGGTCCGTCTTCCATCGAAAAAAACGATTGATATTAACTTTGACCCATGACGGAGGAAATCGATCATCCGGCCGCGACCCGACCCACAACACCAACGCGGAGACTTTTCGATGACCCCTTCTTCCGGCGTCCACCCCGTGGACGAAGTGCTGCCCCCGCAGCAGATGGCCAGCTACGGCCTGCAGCACGTGCTGGTGCTCTACGCGGGCGCGGTGGCGGTGCCGCTGATCCTGGGCGGCGCGCTCGGCCTCACGCCCGCGCAGGTCGTGACCCTGATCAACGCCAACCTGCTGACCTCGGGCATCGCCACCCTGATCCAGACCCTGGGCTTCTGGAAGTTCGGCGCGCGGCTGCCGCTGGTGCAGGCCTGCTCGTTCATCGCGCTGGCGCCGATGATCATGATCGGCAAGGAATACGGGCTGCCGCACGTGTTCGGCGCCGTCATCGCGGGCGGCGCGATCACGGTGCTGCTGGCACCGGCCATCAGCCGGCTGCTGCGCTTCTTCCCGCCGGTGGTGATCGGCAGCCTGATCACCGTGATCGGCATCTCGCTGATGCCGGCCGCCGCGATCTGGCTCGGCGGCGGCAACCCCGACGCGCCCGACTTCGGCAGCGCGCCGAACCTGCTGCTGGGCCTCGCCACCGTCGCCATCACGCTGGGCATCTATGCGCGCTTCGGCGGCTTCGTCGGCAACCTCGCGGTGCTGCTCGGGCTGGTGGCGGGCACGGCGATTGCTGCGGTCTTCGGGCTCACCGATTTCGCGCAGGTGGGCCACGCGGCATGGTTCGAATTCAGCGCGCCCTTCGCCTTCGGCCTGCCCGCGTTCGGGCTGGCACCGATCCTGATCATGACGCTCGCGATGATGGTCATCATGGCCGAGACCACCGGCAACTGCCTGGCCATCGGCCAGATCGTCGGCCGCCCCGCGACGCCGGCCACGCTCGGCAACGCCTTCCGCGCCGACGGGCTGTCGACCATGATCGGCGGCGTCTTCAACAGCTTTCCGTACAACGCCTTCACGCAGAACACCGGGCTGATCGCGCTGTCGGGCATCAGGAGCCGCTACGTGGTGGCCTCGGCCGGCACGATCATGGTGCTCATGGGGCTGTTTCCCAAGCTCGGTGCCCTGATCGCCTCGGTGCCGCGGCCGGTGCTCGGCGGCTGCGCGATCGTGATGTTCGGCATGACCACGGTGGCGGGCATCCAGGAACTCTCGCGCGTGCGCTTCGAAGGCACGCGCAATGCGATCGTGGTGGCGGTGTCGGTCAGCGTGGGCGTGCTGCCGATGTCGTTCCCGGCGCTGTTCGCGCAGGCCGCCGGGCCGCTCAAGCTGGTGCTCGAGAGCGGCATCTTCCTGGCCGCGATCACGGCGGTGCTGCTGAACCTGCTGCTCAACCGCGGTGCCGCCGAGCAGGAAGCGCCGGCGGCCGCGACGCACTGATCCCAGACCTTCACAATGAATTCGACCGACATGAACACACCTCCCTCCCTCTCTGCGCGCGACCTCGAACTGCTGCGCATGACGATCGCGCTGTCCGAGGAATCGAAAGCCCGCGGCCGCCATCCCTTCGCCGCGCTGGTGGCGAACGAGCATGGCGAGGTCGTCGTCACGGCCGGCAACAACTCGATGCCGCCCGAGGGCGATCCCACGCAGCATGCCGAGCTGGTCGCGGCCGCGCAGGCGGCGCGGCTGCTCGCGCCCGAAGCGCTCGCGCGCTGCACGCTCTACACCAGCGCCGAGCCCTGCTGCATGTGCGCCGGCGCGATCTACTGGACGAACATCGGCCGCGTGGTCTATGCGCTGTCGGAGCACGCACTGCTCGGCCTCACGGGCGACCATCCGGAAAACCCGACCTTTTCGCTGCCCTGCCGCGAGGTTTTCGTGCGCGGCCAGCGCCGCATCGAAGTGATCGGACCGCTGCTCGAGGACGAGGCCGCCGCGCCGCACCATGGCTTCTGGACCGACGGCCACTGAAGCCCGTGGATCGGTGTTTTCCGGCGTGCCCGGAAATGGCTTAGTGGATAGACTGGCGTTTTGAGAGCAAGCCATGAAACTCATCGATTCGCTCGTCACGCAGGCGGCCGGCATCGCCGCCGTCCGACGTGACCTCCACGCCCACCCCGAACTCTGCTTCGAAGAAGTCCGCACCGCCGACGTGGTCGCGGGCAAGCTCACCGAATGGGGCATCCCGATCCACCGCGGCCTCGGCACGACCGGCGTGGTGGGCATCGTCAAGAACGGCACCAGCAACCGCGCGGTCGGCCTGCGTGCCGACATGGATGCGCTGCCGGTCACCGAGCTCAACACCTTCGCGCATGCGAGCAAGCACCACGGCAAGATGCACGCCTGCGGCCACGACGGGCACACGGCGATGCTGCTTGCCGCGGCGCAGCATCTGGCGAAGCACCGCAACTTCGACGGCACCGTCTACCTGATCTTCCAGCCGGCCGAGGAGGGTGGCGGCGGCGCGCGCGAGATGATCAAGGAGGGGCTGTTCGAGCAGTTCCCGATGGACGCCGTGTTCGGCATGCACAACTGGCCCGGCATGAAGGCCGGCCAGTTCGCGGTGAGCCCGGGCCCGGTGATGGCCTCGGGCAACAAGTTCTACGTCAACGTGGTGGGCAAGGGCGGCCATGCGGCGCTGCCGCAGACCGGCATCGACCCGGTGCCGATCGCCTGCGAGATCGTTCAGGCCTTCCAGACCATCCTCACGCGCAAGATGAAGCCGACCGACTCGGCCGTGATCTCGGTCACCACCATCCATGCCGGCGAAACCAACAACGTGATCCCCGACAACTGCGAGCTGTCGGGCACGGTGCGCACCTTCTCGCTCGAGGTGCTCGACATGATCGAGGCGCGCATGAAGCAGATCTGCGACCACATCTGCGCGGCGCACGACGCCACCTGCGAGTTCCGCTTCGAGCGCTACTACCCGCCCACCATCAACACCGAGGCCGAGGCCGACTTCGCGCGCCGCGTGATGGGCGGCATCGTCGGTCCCGAGAACGTGCTCAAGCAGGAAGCCGCCATGACCTCGGAGGACTTCGCCTTCATGCTGCAGGCCAAGCCCGGCGCCTATGCCTTCATCGGCAACGGCGACGGCGCGCACCGCGACGTGCACCACGGCGAGGGCCCGTGCACGCTGCACAACGCCAGCTACGACTTCAACGACGACCTGATCCCGCTGGGCGCCACCTGCTGGGTGCAGATCGCCGAGCAGTTCCTCGCCACCGGCGCCGTGCAGAAATGATCGGCATCGGCGAGGCTTTCGCGCCGCGCTATGCGCAGGCGCGCCAGAAATTCCTGCAGGCCTGCCTGAGCGCGGGCCTGACCGTGGAACCCCACCTGCTGCCGATGCGCGGGCGCGACGGCGAGGAACTCTCGTGCGACGTGGCCTTCGACGGCGCGCCCGACGCCGACCGGCTGCTGATCCTCAGCAGCGGCTGCCACGGCGTGGAAGGCCACTGCGGCAGCGGCGTGCAGGTGTTCGCGCTGCACGACGCCGAGTGGCGCGAGAAGGCGCGCTCGGCCGGCGTGGCGGTGCTCTACGTGCATGCGCTCAATCCGCACGGCTTCTCGTTCGGCCGCCGCGTGACGCAGGAGAACGTCGACCTGAACCGCAACTTCGTCGACTTCACGCAGCCGTTGCCGGTCAATGCCGCCTATGCCGAGCTGCATGCGCTGCTGGTGCCTGACACCTGGCCGCCCACGGCCGAGAACCAGGCCGCGGTCCAGGCCTGGATCGAGAAGAACGGCATCGGTGCCTACCAGACCGCGGTGAGCGGCGGCCAGTACCAGTTCGAGGACGGCCTGTTCTTCGGCGGCAAGGCCCCGACCTGGAGCCACCGGATGATCCGCGCCGTGCTGCGCCGCCACACGCGTCGCACGCGTCGGCTGGCCTGGATCGACCTGCACACCGGCCTGGGCCCGAACGGCATCGGCGAGCGCATCTTCGCCTGCCGCGACGACAAGATCGCCTACGAGCGCGCCAACGCCTGGTGGGGCAACGGTGCCGGCCAGGCCGACGCGGCGCCCGTCACCTCGATCTACGACGGCTCCTCGACCTCGGCGCTGCTGCGCGGCCTGATGTGGGATGCCGTCTACGACGAATGCCCGCAGGCCGAGTACACGGGCATCGCGATGGAGTACGGCACGGTGCCGGTGCTCGACGTGCTGACCGCGCTGCGCGGCGACCACTGGCTGCATCGCCATCCCGAGGCGCCGGCCGACCTGTCGGACGCGATCCGCCGGCGCACGCTCGAGGCCTTCTACACCGACACCGATGCCTGGCGCGGCCAGATCGTGAGCCAGGCGCGGCAGGCCATGTTCCAGGCCGCCGACGGGCTCAGCGGGCGCTGAGCCGCCCGAACCGGGCGGACCGGGCGGACCCGCTTCAGGTCCGCACCTTGCCGTCGCCCGTGAGCATCGAGAGCTCGACGAACTTCGAGCCCACGTGGTTCTTCGCCGAGAACGAGACCTCGAAGCCGCCGAGCTGCAGCCGGTCGATGCTCTCGAGGCCGGTGATCAGCCCCTCGCGCGACAGCTTGCCGGGCGCCTTGCGCAGGCCCTCGACCAGCACCTTGGCCGCGAGATAGCCCTCGAGGCTCGAGAAATTGGCGCTGGCGCCGTTGCCGGCCTTGCGCACCGCCTCGGTGAACTCGCGCGCGATCGCGTTGGCCTGGCTGTAGGGCGAGGGCACGACCTGGGTCACGAGCACGCCCGCGGCCTCCTTGCCGAGCTCGTCCGACAGCGCCTGGGTGCCGACGAACGAGAGGTTGAAGAAGGTGCCGCCGAAGCCGGCCTTGCGCGCCTCGCGGATGAAGGCCGCGCAGGCCTTGTAGGCGCCGACCTGAACCACCGCGTCGGGCCGCGCCGCCAGCAGCGTCTTCACGGCCGGCGCCACCTCGGCCGAGTTGCGCTCCACCGTGGCCTGCGCGATCGGCTTGAGCTGCTGCTCGGCGAGCGCCAGCGTCACGCCGTCGAGCCCGGCCTTGCCGTAGGCGTCGTTCTGGTGGAACACCGCGATCTTCTTCAGGCCCAGGTGGGTGAGCTGCCTGACCATCAGCGCGGTCTCGTCGTTGTACGAGGCGCGCAGGTGGAACACGTTCTTGTGGAAGGGCTCGCGCAGCGCCATCGCGCCGGTGAAGGGCGCCACGAACGGCACCTTGTCCTTCACCGCCAGCGGCAGCGCCGCCAGGCTGGTGGGCGTGCCGATGTAGCCGAACAGCGCGAACACGTCCTCGTCGATCAGCTTCTGCGTGTTGGCGACGCAGCGCTCGGGCTCGTAGCCGTCGTCGAGCGTCTTGATCTGCACCGGGCGGCGGCCGGACTGGGCGTTGTAGGCGTCGAGGAACACCTTGGCACCCTGGTGGAACTGGATGCCCAGCTGCGCCGCCGGGCCGGTGAACGGCGCCGACTGGCCGAGCACGATCGGGCCATCGCCCTGGGCCCGGGCGACGGCGGCGAAACCGCCGAGCGTGGCGGCACCGGCCGCCAGCGAGAAATGCCTGCGATTGATCATGGCGAAAACCCCCTCCTGTCATGCGTCATGCGACGGACCCCGTGCATGCCCCGAAAACCTTAAAAACTTTAGACTCGCCCGATGGCCCACGCCTCGAACGACACCCCCCACGACTCCTCGCCCGCCGCTGCCGCCACGGTGCTCGGCGCCTGCCCCCACGACTGCCCGGACACCTGCGCGCTCGTCACCACCGTCAAGGACGGAGTGGCGGTCAAGCTGCAGGGAAATCCGGCCCATTCGCACACGGGCGGCGTGCTGTGCACCAAGGTGTCCCGCTACATCGAACGCAACGACCATGCCGAACGGCTGGTCCAGCCGCTCAAGCGGGTCGGCCCCAAGGGCAGCGGCCGCTTCGAGCCGGTGAGCTGGGAGGCTGCGCTCGACGGCATCGCCGCGCATCTTCGGTCATTGCGGGCCGATCCCGAGAGCATTCTCCCCTACAGCTATGCGGGAACGATGGGCCTGGTGCAGGGCGAATCGATGGACCGGCGCTTCTTCCACAAGCTCGGCGCCAGCCTGCTCGACCGCACCATCTGCTCGATGGCCGGCGGCGAGGCCATGGTCCACACGCTGGGCGGCAAGGTCGGCATGCGCATCGAGTTCTTCGCCGAGGCGAAGCTGATCCTGATCTGGGGCAGCAACTCGATCGCGAGCAACCTGCACTTCTGGCGCCACGCCCAGGCGGCCCGGCGCGCCGGCGCGCGGCTGGTGTGCATCGACCCGCGGCGCACCGAGACCGCCGACAAGTGCGACGAGCACATCGCGCTGCTGCCGGGCACCGATGCCGCGCTGGCATTGGCGCTGATGCACGAGCTGATCGTGCACGACTGGCTCGACCACGACTACATCGCGAACCACACGCTGGGCTGGGAGCAGTTGCGCGAGCGCGCGCTGCAATGGCCGCCCGCGCGCGCGGCACGCGTGTGCGGCGTGCCCGAGGAACAGATCGTGGCGCTGGCCCGGGCCTATGGCACCACGAAGCCGGCCGCGATCCGCCTGAACTACGGCATGCAGCGCGTGCGCGGCGGCGGCAACGCGGCGCGCGCGGTCGCCTGCCTGCCGGCGCTGGTGGGCGCCTGGCGCGACCGCGCGGGCGGGCTGCTGCTGAGCAGCTCGGGCCATTACCCGGTCGACCGCGCCGCGCTGCAGCGGCCCGACCTGCTGGCCGGCCGCCGGCCGCGCACCATCAACATGAGCACCATCGGCGACGCGCTGCTCGACACCGCGAAGCCGATCCAGGCGATCGTGGTCTACAACAGCAACCCGGTGGCGGTGGCACCCGAGTCGGCCAAGGTGGCGGCGGGCTTCGCGCGCGAGGACCTGTTCACCGTGGTGCTCGAGCAGTTCCGCACCGACACCGCCGACTACGCCGACTACCTGCTGCCGGCCACCACGCAGCTCGAGCACTGGGACATCCACTGCAGCTACGGCCACACCGACGTGCTGCTGAACCGCCCGGCCGTGGCGCCGCGCGGCGAGGCGCGCAGCAATGCCTGGGTGTTCCGCGAGCTGGCGCGCCGCCTGGGCTTCGACGAGCCCTGCTTCGCCGAGAGCGACGAGTCGCTGTGCCGCACCGCCTTCGCCGAGGGGAGCATCGACTTCGCGCAACTGCTCGCCCAGGGCTTCACCAGCGTGAAGCTGGCCGAGGCGCCGTTCGCCGAGGGCCGCTTCCCCACGCCCTCGGGCCGCTGCGAGTTCCACAGCGCGCGCCTGGCGGCCATGGGCATGGACGGCCTTCCCGACCACGTGCCCAACTGGGAGCCGGCGGGCAGCTCCACCGAATTCCCGCTCGCGATGATCTCGCCGCCGGCGCGCAACTTCCTCAATTCCACCTTCGTCAACGTGACCAGCCTGCGCGCGATCGAGGTCGAGCCGCTGCTCGAGATCCATGCCGACGACGCGGCCGTGCGCGGCATCGAGGACGGCGCGCTGGTGCGCGTGTTCAACGGCCGCGGCGAGCACCGCTGCCGCGCCGAGGTCTCGCGCCGCGCGCGCCCCGGCGTGGTCAACGGCATGGGCATCTGGTGGCGCAAGCTCGGCATGGACGGCACCAACGTCAACCAGCTCACGAGCCAGCGCCTGACCGACATCGGCCGCGGCCCGACCTTCTACGACTGCCTGGTCGAGGTCGAGCGCGTGGCCGGCGCGCAGGCGGCGGCCGCGTGAAGGCCGCCTCCATCGTGGCGCTGGCCGGCGCGCTGCTGCTCGGCGGCTGCGCCGACCTGCGCTACTACTGGCAGTCGGCCAGTGGCCACATCGGCATCATGCGCGCCGCGAAGCCGGTGCCCGACTGGCTGGCCGATCCCGCGGTGCCCGCGGCGCTCAAGGCCAAGCTCGAGCTCACGCAGCGCATCCGCCGCTTCGCGAGCGACGAACTGGGCCTGCCCGACAACCCCAGCTACACCGCCTACGCCGACCTGCACCGCGCGGCCGCGGTGTGGAACGTGGTGGCGGCGCCGCCGTATTCGCTCACGCTCAAGAGCTGGTGCTTCCCCGTGGCGGGCTGCGTGGGCTACCGCGGCTACTACAGCGAGGAGGCGGCCAAGGCCGAGGCCGAGGCGCAGAAGCGGCAGGACCTCGAGGTCTCGGTCTACCCGGTGCCCGCCTACTCCACGCTGGGCTGGATGAACTGGGCCGGCGGCGACCCGCTGCTGTCGACCTTCATCGGCTACCCCGAGGGCGAGCTCGCGCGGCTGGTGTTCCATGAGCTCGCGCACCAGGTGCTCTACGTGGCGGGCGACACGGTGTTCAACGAGTCCTATGCGACGGCGGTCGAGCGCATCGGCGGCGCGCTGTGGCTGCAGCGCGAGGCCGGCGAGCCGGCGCGCCGCGAGTACGCGCAGTTCGATGCCCAGCGCCAGCAGTTCCGCGCGCTCGCGCTCGACACCCGGCGCGCGCTCACGCGGGTCTACGAATCGCCCGAGGCCAAGGCCCAGGACTGGAAGGCCGTGGCCGCGATGAAGCAGGCCGCGATGGACGACTTCCGCGCCCGCTACGCGGCGCTGCGCGAGGGCTGGGCCGGCCCGCGCCAGCATGCCTACGACGGCTGGGTGGCGCGCGCCAACAACGCGGCCTTCGGCGCGCAGGGCGCCTACGACGACCTGGTGCCGAGTTTCGAGGCGCTGTTCGAACGCGAGGGCCGGAGCTGGCCGCGCTTTTACACTGAGGTCCGCCGCATCGGCCGGTTGCCGACCATGGAGGAGCGCCGCCAGGCGCTCGCCACGGCCAGCGGCATCCTGCAGACGCGGCGCGGCCGCGGCCACGACAACAACGGAGAACACGACGGTGCCTGACATCCATATCGAACGCCAACACACCCTGGGCATCGCCCGCGCACGCCAGGTGGCACGCAAGTGGGTGCGGCAGGCCGAGCAGGAGTTCGGGCTCGATTGCGTCTACACCGAGGGCGAGGAGCGCGACGTGGCGACCTTCACGCGCGCCGGCATCGACGGCACGGTCGAGGTGACGGCCCAGACGCTCACCTTCGATGCCACGCTGGGCTTCCTCTTCAGCAGCTTCAGCGAAATGATCGAGCAGAAGATCAGCCGCAACCTCGATACGCTGCTGGGGCCGGCCGAGGGCGGCAACCGCTTCGCCTGAAGCGCC
Source organism: Variovorax sp. FG153 (assembly GCF_057809595.1). Taxonomy (NCBI): domain Bacteria; kingdom Pseudomonadati; phylum Pseudomonadota; class Betaproteobacteria; order Burkholderiales; family Comamonadaceae; genus Variovorax; species Variovorax sp. FG153. The sequence goes on along the minus strand of NZ_JBMDKG010000027.1, from coordinate 69,007 downwards.
GCCGTTTCAGGCGATGGTGTAGCCGCCGTCCACCGGCAGCGATGCGCCGCTGATCATCGACGCGCCCTCGCTCAGCAGGAAGAGGATCGGCGCGACCACTTCCTCCACGCGCGCGAAGCGCCCGAGCGGGATGCCCGCGATGGCGGCCGCGCTCTTGGCCGGATCGGCCCAGGCCTGCTCGGCCATGGGCGTGAGCGTGACGGTGGGATTGACGCTGTTGACGCGGATGCCGTGCGGCCCGAGCTCGAGGCACAGCGAGCGCGTGATCGCATCGAGCGCGGCCTTCGAGGCGCAGTAGCAGAGGTGCGCATCGAGCGCGACCAGCGCGGCCTGGCTCGAGACATTGACGATGCTGCCGCGCACGCCGGCCGCGGCCATCGCTTTGCCGCAGCGCGCGGCGACCAGCGCGGCGGCACGCGCGTTGACGGCCATGACGGCATCGAAGCTCCGGGCCTGCAGTTCGAGCGCCGGTTCGAGCAGCGCGATGCCGGCGCAGTTCACCACGAGGTCGAAGGCGGGGAGCTCGGCGAATGCCTGGTCGAGGGCTTGGGAGTCGGCCACGTCGAGCACGAGTGGGTTGCAGCCTGTCTCTTCCTGCAGCTTCTGGAGCGCGGCTTCCTGGCGGCCCACGGCCGTGACCTGCGCGCCTGTTTGCGCGATCCGTACCGCTACTGCGCGGCCGATACCGCTGCTAGCGCCGGTCACGAGTGCGCGTCGGCCGGTGAAGTCGAAGGATGGGTTCATGTCGGAAGGTGGGGGATGACGTGGAGAGGGGAGCGGACTTCCAGACGCAGAGGACGCGAAGGTTTCGCGAAGGACGCAAAAAGGAATCCCATCATTTTCTGAATTTCTTTTTCGCGCTCTTCGCGGAACCTTCGCGTCCTCTGCGTCCGGCCGTTGTTGTTGTCTTATTTCAATCGATGCATCGCATCGCGCAACGCGGGGTACAGCGACTTGTAGATCTCGAAGCGCTCGCGGTAGACGGCCTGCGCCTGGGGCTCGGGCCTTGCGCGTTCCACCAGCGTGACCCAGCCGCGTTCGGCCGTCGCCGCATCGACCAGCCCCGCGCCCAGCGCCGCGAGCATTGCCGCGCCGAGGGCAGCCTCGACCTCTTCCTCGATGGTGAACACGGGGTAGCCCGTGATGTCGGCCACGATCTGCATCCAGAGGTCGGAATGGGCCGCGCCGCCGACCACGATCAGGCGCGGGTCCAGCGGCTGGCCGCTTTGGCGCCCGGCCTCGATGTTGTGCTGCAGCGCGAAGCTCACGCCCTCGAGCACGGCGCGGTAGAGGTGGGCACGGCCGTGCGCGAGCGAGAGGCCGATGAAGGCGCCCTTGGCCTGTGCATCCCAGATCGGGCTGCGCTCGCCCATCAGGTAGGGCAGGAACACCAGGCCCTGCGCGCCGGGCGGCACGTCGACGGCCTGGCGCTCGATCAGCGCATGCGCGTCCTCGCCGGTGCGCGCGGCCTCGGCCAGCTCGGCCTGGCAGAAGGTGTCGCGGAACCAGGTGACGGCCGCGCCCGCGGCGATGGCGCCGCCGAACACGTAGCTGCGGTCCGCGCCGCGGTACACGTGCGGCATGCCGATGAGCCGGTGGCGCGCGTCCACGCTCGGGCTTACGAAGCCCCAGCACATGCTGGTGCCGATCATCGCGACATGGTCGCCGCTGCCGGTCACGCCCGCGCAGAAGGTGGCCACCGCGGCATCCACGCCGCCGCCCATCAGGGGCATGCCTTCGGCGAGGCCGAGCCGCGCGGCCCATTCGGCCTTCAGGCCGCCGACCACGTCGCTCGATTCGACCAGCCGCGGCGGCATCATGCGCGCCGGAATGCCCAGCATGCCGAGCGCCTCGTGGGACCAGCCGCGCCGCGCCGCGTCGTAGCCGCCGCCGATGTTGCCGGCCGAGCTGTGGTCGACCGCGAGCTCGCTGGTCAGCCGCCAGTTGACGTAGCTGTTGGGCGGCAGGAACCAGCGCGTCTTCGCCCACACCTCGGGCTGGTGCTCGCGGATCCACAGCATCTTGGTGTAGCCGTAGTAGCTGTCCACGCCGTTGCCCGTGATCGCCTGCAGCTTCTGGACGTCGACGGTCGCGTTCACCGCATCGACCTGCGCGGTGGCGCGGCGGTCCATCCAGATCAGGCAGGGATGCAGCGGCTGCATGGTCTCGTCGACCGGGATGCCGGCGCCGCCATAGAGGCTGCTCACGCACATCGCGGCGATGTCGGCGGGCGCGACGCCGCTCTTCGCGACGCAGGCGCGCACGCTCTCGCACACGGCGTCGAACCACACGGCGCAGTCCTGCTGCGCCCACAGCGGCTTCGGCGTCTCGGGCTGGTAGGCCACGCCGGCCTGCGCGCGCACGCGTCCGTCGATGCCGACCAGCAGGCACTTGGTGCTCTGCGTGCCGATGTCGACGCCGATCACGTACTTCATGGGGCGGTCCGCGGCTGCGGCTTGAGCAGCACCTTGATCGAGTCGAGCGAGTTGGCGAGCGCGAAGGCGCGTTCCCATTCGGTCAGCGGGAAGTCGTGCGTGACGATGCCCTTCGAGGTCACGAGCCCGCGCGCCAGCAGGTCGATGGCGATCGGGTAGCAGTAGGGCCCGAGGTGGGCGCCGCGCACGTCGAGCTCCTTGCGGTCGCCGATGATCGACCAGTCGGCGCTGGTCTCCGCGCCGAAGACGCTGAACTCGACGAAGCGGCCGAGCTTGCGGATCATCTCCAGGCCCTGCGTCACGCCGATCGGCGCGCCCGTGGTCTCGATGTAGACGTCGCAGCCATAGCCCTCGGTCAGGCCCTTGACGATGGCATCGGCGTTCTCGGTCTTCGGATTGATCACGACGTCGGCGCCGTACTGCTTCGCGAGCGCGAGGCGTTCGGGCACGAGGTCGATCACGATCAGCTGCCTGGGCGTCTTGAGCGCCGCCACCTGCGTCATCATCAGGCCGAGCGGGCCGGCGCCCGCGATCACCACCACGTCGTCGAGCTGGATGTCGCCGCGGTTCACGGTATGGATCGCGCACGACAGCGGCTCGATGATGGCCGCGTCCTCGAGCGCGATGCCGTCGGGGATCCTGTGCACGCGCGCGGTCGGCGGCAGCCGCATGTAGTCGGCCATGCCGCCGTCGGCCACGATGCGCTGGAAGCCGAAGATGTTGTGCACCTCGCACATCCAGTACTTGCCCGAGGTGCAGAAGCGGCACTTGCCGCAGGGCACGATCTGCTCGGCGATCACGCGGTCGCCCTTGCTCACGCCGAAGTGCTCGGCCGCGCCTTCGCCGAGCGCCTCGACGTAGCCGAAGAACTCGTGGCCCGGAATCACCGGCGCCTTGACCCACGAGGGCTGGCCGTCGCCGCCCCAGAACATCTTCGCGCCCGAATGGCACTTGCAGTCGGAGGCGCAGATGCCGCAGGCCGCGATCGAGATCAGCAGTTCGTTGGCGCCGATGGCGGGCACCTCGACGGTCTCGAGGCGGTAGTCCTTGGGGCCGTGGCAGACGACGGCCTGCATGGCGAGCCGGGCGATGGCGCCCGTGCTGCCGGACTGGAGCTTTTGATAAGACATGGGTTCCTTGTGGGGAGAGGGGGAAGGAGCAAGGCAGAAGAGGGAGGGCTAGCGCTTTGCTTCCCGGCTGATGAAGATCGCGAGCAGCACGATGCCGCCCTTGATGATCAGTTGCAGGTACGGCGACACGCCGATCATGTTGAGCCCGTTGTTGAGCACGCCCAGCAGCAGCGCGCCGACGAGGGTGCCGACGATCGCGCCGCGGCCGCCGGCGATCGAGGTGCCGCCCATCACCACGGCGGCGATGGCGTCGAGCTCGAAGCCCACGCCCACGCCGGGCTGGCCGCTGGTCACGCGCGAGGCCTGCACGATGCCGGCGACCGCGGCCGTGAAGCCGCTGAGCGCATACACCAGCAGCTTGTAGCGCGCCACCCGCACGCCCGACAGCCGCGTCGCTTCCTCGTTGCCGCCGATGGCGTAGACGTAGCGGCCGAAGGGCGCCATGTTCAGCAGCACGTAGGCCGCGAGGTAGGTGGCGAGCATGAGCAGGATCGGCACCTTGATGCCCGCCAGCGTGCCGCCGCCGAGGAAGGCGAAGGACTCGGGCAGGCCGTCGATCGGGTAGCCGCCGGTGTAGATCAGCGCGATGCCGCGCGCGATGCCCATGGTGGCCAGGGTCACGATGATCGGCGGCATGCGCAGGTAGGCCACGCAGTAGCCGTTGAACAGGCCGATGACCGCGCCCACGGCCAGGCCCAGCGGCACCGCGAGCAGCGGCGGCAGCCCGAACTGCACCATCAGCCCCGAGGCCAAGGTGCCCGACAGCGCCACCACCGCGCCCACCGAGAGATCGATGCCGCCGGTGAGGATGGCCGCGGTCATGCCGACCGCGATGATGGCGTTGATCGAGGACTGCAGCGCGATGTTCTGCAGGTTGCCCCAGGACAGGAAGTTGTCGGTCGCGACGATCATGAAGACCGAGATCGCGACCAGCCCGACCAGCGGCAGGAAGGCCGTGGAGCGGCGCAGCTCGGTGAGGAATCCACCGGCGGGAGCGGGCGGCGCGGGATGGCTGGCGGTGGCGTTCATGGCGAACCCCCTGTGGTTGCGTGGCGCATGATGTCGCCGGAGTGGATGGAGTCGCCCTCGAGCGTGGCCACGATGGACCCGCCCGAGAACACCGCGACGCGGTCGCACATGCCGACGATCTCGGGCAGCTCGCTCGAGATCATCAGCACCGCCTTGCCCTGGCGCGTGAGCTCGCGCATCAGGGCGTAGATCTCGGCCTTGGCGCCGACGTCGATGCCGCGCGTGGGCTCGTCGAAGATCAGCACCTCGCAGGCGTGGCCGAGCCAGCGCGCGATCACCACCTTCTGCTGGTTGCCGCCCGAGAGCGTGGCCACGCGGGTCTCGAGGTCCGGCGCCTTCACGCCCACGCGGCGCGCGAGCTCGGCCGCCTCGCGCTTCTCGGTGCCCTCGCGCACCAGGCCCGCGCGGCGGTGTCGGCCCAGGTTGTTGAGCGTGATGTTGAAGCGGATCGTGAAGTCGGTGATCAGCCCCTGCACCTTGCGACTCTCGGGCAGGAGGCCGATGCCGTGCGAGAGCGCCTGCGTCGGGTCGTCGAGCCGCACGGGCGTGCCGTTGCGCAGCACCGTCTTGCGGTGCGCGCGGTCGGCGCCCATCATGCCGAGCGCGAGCTCGGTGCGGCCCGAGCCGACCAGGCCCGCGAAGCCGAGGATCTCGCCCGCATGCAGTTCGAAGGCATTGACCGGCCCGCCCTTCGCGAGCTGGATGGCGGGCACCTCGAGCAGCTTGCGCGCGCCGGCCGCATGCGGTGCCGGTTGCGGCTTGGGCGGAAAGCTCTGCTCGATGCGCCGGCCCACCATCATCTCGACCAGTGCGTCGATGTCGGTCGCGCCGACCTCCGCATGGCCCGCGTTGGCGCCGTCGCGCAGCACGCTGATGCGGTCGCAGACCTCGAAGATCTCGTCGAGGTGGTGCGAGATGAAGATCATCGCCACGCCCCGGTCGCGCAGCGACCGCATGATCCGGAACAGGTGGTCGGCCTCGTTCGGCGTCAGCGTGGCGGTCGGCTCGTCGAGCACCAGCAGGCGCGCCTTCAGCGACAGCGCCTTGCCGATCTCCACGAACTGCTGCTGCGCCACCGAGAGCCGGCACACCGGCACGCGCAGGTCGATGCGCACGCCCAGTTCGTCGAACAGCTGCCGTGCCGCGCGCCGCATCGCGGCCCGGTCGATCAGGCCGAAGCGGCGCGTGGGGTAGCGGCCCAGGAAGATGTTCTCGGCCGCGTCCAGGTGCGGGATCAGGCTGAACTCCTGGAAGATGATCCCCACGCCCGCCGCGATGGCGTCGGCATAGCCCGCGAAGCGGCGCTCGCTGCCGTCGATGTAGATGCGGCCCTCGTCGGCTTGGTGGATGCCGCAGAGGATCTTCATCAGCGTCGACTTGCCCGCGCCGTTCTCGCCGAGCAGCGCATGCACCTCGCCCTTGCGGATCGAGAGGTCGATGCCCGAGAGCGCCTGCACGCCGGGAAAGCGCTTCGAGACGCCCTCCAGCCGCAGCATCTCGGCGGTGTCGTTCATGGTCACGGCCGGGGTCCGTCCGCGCCTTACCAGCTGAAGCTCTTCGCGCCTTCGGCGTCGATCAGCTTCACGTCGACCGGCACCGCCGCCGGCACGTTGGCGCCCCACTTCTTCGCGAGCGCGATGCCGATGGCCAGCCGGATCTGGTCGCGCGGGTATTGCGCGGTGGTGGCGATGAACTTCGAGCCCGGCTTCTGCATCGCCTTGATGGCCTCGGGCGCGCCGTCGACGCTGGTGAGCTTCACGTCCTTGCCGCTGGCCTCGATGGCCGCGAGCGCGCCCATCGCGCCGCCGTCGTTGACGCTGAACATGCCCTTCAGGTCCTTGTTGGCCTGCAGGATGTTCTCGGTCACGGTGAGCGCGGTGGCGCGTTCCTGCTTGCCGTTCTGCGTGCTCACCACCTTGATGCCCGGGTACTTGGCGAGCGCCTCGCGGCAGCCCTTCACGCGCTCGAGGATCGGCACCACCGGGATGCCGTCGAGGATCGCCACGTCGCCCTTCTCGCCGATGGCCTTGGCCAGGTGCTCGCAGGCCAGCCGGCCTGCGTCGGTGTTCTTCGAGCCGACGAAGGAGTCGACCGGGCCCTGTGCGTTGGCATCGACCGCCACCACCACCAGCCCGGCCTTCTTGGCCGAGCGCACCGCCGACTGCACGCCGGTGGAGTCGGTCGGGTTCAAGAGCAGGATGTCGACTTTCTTCTGGATCATGTCCTCCACGTCGCCGATCTGCTTGGCCACGTCGTGGCGCGCGTCGGTTGCGACCACGCTGGCGCCGATGCTCGCGGCCGCCTCCTCGAGCGCCTGCTTCATGGTCACGAAGTAGGGGTTGTTGAGCTCCTGGAAGCTCATGCCGATGCGCAGCGGCTGCTTCGGCGCCTGGGCCTGCGCGGCGGAGGCGGCGCACAGCAGCGCGGCGAGGGTGGCGGTGGCGAGGGTGTTCTTCTTCATGGCATGTCTCCTTGGGTGATGACGGTGGAAAGGACGCGGGCAAGGCTTCGCCCCGCGCGGTGCCCGAACGGGCCCGCGCCGATGGCGATGCGGGAAACGGGGGCGGGCCGCCTACGGCGGGCTGGCGCCGCGCAGGTGCGCGGCCTGCGCCGCCTGCATGCGGTGGAAGTTGCGGAACTTGGTCGGCGGCATGCGCTTGTGCAGCAGGAACTGCCGGTTGAAGTTCGACACGTTGTTGAAGCCCACGTCCATGCAGACGTCGAGCACCGGCTTCTCGCTGCTGGTCAGCAGCTCGCAGGCGCGGCTGATGCGCAGCCGGTTCACGTAGCGCACGAAGGACTGGCCCGTGTGCTTGCGGAAGGCGCGCGAGAAGGCGCTCGGGCTCTGGCCCACCAGCTCGGCCAGCATCGGCTCGCGCAGCTCGTCGCCGAGGTTGGCCGCGATGTGGGCCAGCACGTTGTTGATGGCGTGCGACATGAAGGCCTTGGGATCGGGCTTGAAGGCCGGGCTCGCGAGCCGCTGGCGGTCCTGGCTCGCGGCCAGCAGCTCGAGCAGCGACAAGAGCAGGATCACGCGGCGCAGCCCGCGCGCCTCGAGCAGCGCTTCCATGATCGGCTTGGCGGCGGCCGCCGTCTCGGCCGAGAACAGCAGGCCCGCGCCCGACTCGGCGATCAGCGGCGCGATGCGCGCGAACTCGGGGAAGCTCGCGGCCATGTTGCGCACCAGGCCGGCCGGGAACTGGATCACGATGCCGCGCCGCTCCACGCTCTGGCCCGCGGGCACGTCGCTGATCCAGTTGTGCGGCAGGTCGGGGCCCATCATCACGAGGTTGCCGGGCTCGAAGTGGCCGACGTGGTCGCCCACGAAGTAGACGCCCTGGGTCTCGACGATGAGCTGGATCTCGTACTCGGGATGGAAGTGCCAGCGCACGGTGCGGTAGGGGTAGCCGTGGGCCCAGCAGGCGAAGGATTCGTCACCGCGGACTTCGACGATTTCCAGATCGGGTTGCATGGCGCTCGTTGTTCCTCGGGCAGTGTTCGGATGGGTGCGTGACAGCGTGGGGCGGACTGTACGAACCGCTCCCGACGCCAACAACCAGAGATGGCGGCCCGAATCGATACTTTTTTGATGCGCGGTGTCGGGCGCGCGGGGCGCACCGCGATCCGCGCTGCGGCGCAGCAAGAAGCTTTCTCCCCGAGGGAAACGGCCCGCGACGGCCCGGATTGCTGCGCTGCGGAAAGCCGGGCGTCTCGAGGCCGTGCGGGCGTCAAGAATTCATAGGTGTTTTCCCGCCCCGCAAGCCCCGGCGCGGCGCGCGGCACACTCGCAGGCCATGACGACATCCACTGCTTCCTCCTCTGCTCCCGCCGCCGGCCCGCTCGCCGGCCTCAAGGTCATCGAGCTCGGCCAGCTGATCGCCGGCCCCTTCGCGGCCCGCACGCTGGCCGACTTCGGCGCCGAGGTGGTCAAGATCGAGCCGCCGGGCGCGGGCGATCCGCTGCGCAGCTGGCGGCTGATGAAGGACGGCACCTCGGTCTGGTGGCAGGTGCAGTCGCGCAACAAGCGCTCGCTGGCGCTCGACCTGCGCGAGGCCGAGGCGCAGGCCATCGTGCGCCAGCTCGCGGCCGAGGCCGACGTGCTGATCGAGAACTTCCGCCCCGGCGCGATGGAGGGCTGGGGCCTGGGCCCCGAGGCGCTGCTGGCGGCCAATCCCGCGCTCGTGATGCTGCGCATCAGCGGCTATGGACAGACCGGTCCCTATCGCGACCGGCCCGGCTTCGGCGTGGTGGCCGAGGCCATGGGCGGGCTGCGCCACCTCACGGGCGAGCCGGGCCGCGTGCCGGTGCGCGTGGGCGTGTCGATCGGCGATACGCTGGCCTCGCTGCATGGCGTCGTCGGCGTGCTGATGGCGCTGCAGCATCGCCACGCCACCGTGAGCGCCGAGCATCCGAAGGGCCTGGGCCAGGTGGTCGACGTGGCGCTCTACGAGGCCGTCTTCAACTGCATGGAGAGCCTGCTGCCCGAGTACGGCGCCTTCGGCGCGGTGCGCGAGGCCGCGGGCAGCGCGCTGCCGGGCATCGCGCCGACCAATGCCTACCGCTGCGCCGACGGCGGCTACGCGATCGTCGCGGGCAATGGCGACAGCATCTTTCGCCGGCTCATGGGCTGCATCGGCCGGCCCGATCTGGCGGCCGATCCCGCGCTGGCGAACAACACCGGCCGCGTGGCGCAGGTGGAACTGCTCGACGCCGCCATCGGCGGCTGGGCCGCCAGCCGCACCGTCGACGAGGTGCTGGCCGCACTCGATGCCGCGCACGTGCCGGCCGGGCGCATCTACACCATCGCCGACATCGCGGCCGACCCGCACTACGCGGCGCGCGGCATGCTGCAGCGGCTGCGCATGGACGACGGCAGCGAGCTGTCGGTGCCGGGCTTCGTGCCCAAGCTCTCGCGCACGCCGGCCGCGCACCGGCTGAACGCGCCCGCGCTGGGCGCGGACACCGACGCGGTGCTCGAGGAGATCGGATTGACCGCCGGCCAGATCGCGGCGCTGCGCGAGCGCGGGATCATCGGCGGGGCGTGAGGGGAGCCGGCACTCAGCCGCGCAGCGACTCGATCAGCGCGATGTACTGTTCCTTGGCCTCGTCGCCGCTCAGGCCCTTGCGCGAGGTCCAGGCATCCCACTTGGCGCGCGCGACGATGTCGCTGAAGCTGGGCTTCTTGGCCGTGTTGTCGCCCTCGGTCGCCTGCTTGAACAGGCCGTAGATCTTCAGCAGCGTGGGGTTGTCGGGGCGCTCGGCCAGCAGCTTGGAATTGGCCTGGGCGGTCTGGAAGCGTTCGTCGAGGTCGGACATGGCGGGGGATACGTAGGTAGGTGGAAGGAGTCGGGCATCTTACTGACCCGACAGTCACCCGCGTTCGAGCCCGCGCCGCGTGAAGGGCCTCAGGTCGTGGTCTGCACGTGCAGCCGGCTCGACTTGCAGCGGTGCAGCGCGCGGTAGTGCTCGAGCGGCCGGCCATTGAGCCCGTAGGCGATCGACTCGATGCGCAGCAGCGGCTCGGGCGCGGGCAGGTTCAGCAGCTCGCAGGTCTGGGCGTCGGGCAGCACGGCGTCGATCCAGCGCTCGGCGCGCACCAGGCGCAGGCCGTACTGGCGGCGCAGCACGTCGTAGAGCGAGCGGTCTTCCAGCCGGATGCGGTGCAGGCCCGGCGCCATGTCGGCCGGCACCACGGTCTCGACCAGCAGGCGCAGCTCGCCGTCCACGCTGCGCAGGCGCTTGAGCGCGACCACCTGCGTGTCTTCGGTGAGGCCGAGCGCGCCGGCCTCGAGGGTGGTGGGCAGGCGCAGCTCCTGGGTCAGGATCTGGGTGCGCACCGAGCGGCCCTTGCGCTCCATCTCGTCGGAGAAGCCCAGCACGGTGGAGACGAAGTCCTCGTCGCGCTCGCGCGCCGCGACGAAGGCGCCGCGGCCCTTGATCTTGTAGATGAGGCCGTTGCGCACCAGGTCGGCCAGCGCCTCGCGCACCACGATGCGCGAGATGCCGTACTGGTCGCCGAGTTCGGCCTCGGACGGCAGCTTGGCGCCGATCGGCAGTTCGCCCTGCAGGATCTGCAGGCGGACGGCGTCGCGAAACTGGGCCCACAGGGGCGATTCGGAATTCCGGTCGAGGGCGGGCGCGGTCAAGGTCGGGCTGTTCACGTGAGGACGGGCTTCGAGGCCATCAATGATGCATCCAAAGGGGAATCCGCTGCCGGGGCGGCGGTCTGCAGGCGCACGCCGTGGCGTTCGCGCAGCGCGGTGGCGCAGGCATGGAGCTCCTCGCGCTGGCGCTGCGCGTCCCAGCCCAGGGCCTCGGCCGCGATGCCGGCGATCTCGGCCAGCGCGGCGTCGGTGACCTGGCCGCGGATCGCCAGCAGGGTGCGGCGCACCACCAGGTCCGACAGGTGGATCACGCCGGTCTCGAGGCACAGGTAGCCGAGCTCGGCCACCGAGTAGTCGGGCGCATGCCGCAGCGGCACGTCGCCCGAGGCCGCGAGCCGCTGCGCCAGCGGCAGCGCCTTGGCGCCGTAGCGCGCGAACAGCGCCTGGGCGCGGCGGCGGCTCGCGCCGGTGGCCATCAGGCGCTCGAGCAGGCGCTCGGTGGCGGCCGCGTCGGCCGGGAACTCGGCGCCGCCGCCGATCGGCAGCATGTCGGTGGAGGCGGTGCGCGCGCGGCCGAGGTGGCGCAGCACCGCGTCGGTGGCCTCCTCGGCCAGCGCGCGGAAGGTGGTCCACTTGCCGCCCACCAGGCAGACGATCGGGATGTCGCGCGTGGCGTTCGGCGGATCGACGGCCACCGAGTGGTCGCGCGAGATCTGGCCCGGCTTGTCGGCATCGGAGCGCGCCAGCGGCCGCACGCCGACATAGGTGTAGACCACGTCGGCCGGGTCGAAGGCGAGGTTGGGGAACACCTCGCGCAGCACCTCGAGCAGGTAGTCGACCTCCTCCGGCTCGGTGGCGATCTGGTCGGGATCTTCCACCGGGATGTCGGTCGAGCCGACCAGCACGCGGTCGAGGAAGGGATAGACGATGCACACGCGTCCGTCCATCGCCTCGAAGTAGGCCATGCGGCCGTCGAGCGCGTCGCGCAGCGCGGGATGGTCGAGCACCAGGTGCGAGCCCTTGGTGCCCATCACGCGCGGGCCGCTGCCGCCGAGCACCGCGGTGCTGCGGTCGAGCCAGGCGCCGCTGGCATTGACCACCGTGTCGGCCGTCACGCGCACCAGCTCGCCCGTGATCTCGTCGCGCAGGGTGAGGATGTTGCCGGCGCAGCCCATCACGCGGCAGTGGTTGACGGCGGTGGAGCGCGGTTGGTCGCGGCAGGCATCGGCGATCAGCTCGAGGATCAGCCATTCGGGATGGCTGATCCAGGCGTCGAAGAAGGTCGCGGTCCAGCGGATCGCCGCGCGGAACAGCTGGCGGTCGCGCGGCGGCACGCGGTCGATGCGGTGGCCCGGCATCACGCGCTGGCGCCGGCCCAGCAGGTCGTACAGCCGCAGCCCCAGCGCCACCGCCAGCAGGCCGCGCGTGCGCGGCGAGGCCGGCCGGCCGAGGAAGCGCAGCGCGCTGCCGAGCATGCCGCCGAACAGGCTCGCGAGCGGCACCACCGTCTTCAGCGGCTTCACCAGGTGCGGCGCGTTGCGCAGCAGCAGGTTGCGTTCGCGCGTGGCCTCGGCCACCAGCGAGAAGCTGCCGTTCTCGAGGTAGCGCAGGCCGCCGTGGATCATGCGCGAGGGCGCGCTGCTGGCGCCGGCGCCGAAGTCGCCCTTGTCGACGATCAGGCAGTCCACGCGCTGCAGCGAGAGGTCGCGGAACACGCCCACGCCGTTGATGCCGGCGCCGACGATGACGGTGGAGAAATGGCGTCCGGCGAGCGAGGCGGGACGGGTGAAGGGCAGTTGCCAGGCGCTCATCGTGCGGAATCCGGCATGCGGGTGGTGCCGGTGGTCAGGGTGAAGGCCGGTGCGAGGCTGTCGAGCAGCGCATCGAAGCCGGCCAGGAAATCGGCGCAGGGCGGGATGTCGCCCGCTTCGGGCGCGAGGGTCTCGCAGGGCGCGAGCAGATGGGCGTTGGCGCTCGCGTCGAGATCGAGGCCCTGCGAGATGGCGGCGTAGAGCGCCGCGCCGCGCGCGCCGGTCTCGTCGTCGCCGCAGCGCGCGACCGGCCGGCCGAGGAAGCCGGCCAGCAGCCGTGCCAGCCGCGCGTCGCGCGCGCCGCCGCCGAGCATGGTGAGCGCCCCGGGCAGCAGGCCGTGGGCCGCGAGCCGGCCCAGGTGGCGCGCATGCAGCGCCACCACCGCGTCGACCACCGCGCGCGCCATGTCGGCGCGGCCATGGTGGCTGCGCAGGCCGACGAAGCCCGCGCTCGCGCCGGGCGGCGCGCTGCCGCCGTTGACGAAGGGCAGGAAGCGCACGCCATGCGCGCCCAGCGGCGAGCCCATGGCGGCATCGATCACGGCCTGCTCGCTGCCGAAGCCCAGCGCCTCGGCGGCCCAGGCGATGTTGGCCATCGACGAGGGGCTGTTCTCCATGTAGAGCCGGCGCTCGGCCGGCCCGAAGTTCACCACCGCGGCCACCGGCGGCTTGGGCGCGCCCGCGGGCGTGGCCGGGCCGATCGCGGCGTTCACGCTCCAGGTGCCGAACACCGCCACCGCATGGCCGCGCGCCTCGGCGCGGATCGCGGTCATCGAGGCCAGCAGGTCGATCGCGCCCATGGCCACCGGCACGCCCGCGGGCAGGCCGCAGGCCGCGGCCTGCGCGGGCAGCAGCCGGCCGTACACCTCGCCGCTGGGCACGATGCGCCCGAGCGTGCGCGGCGACAGGTCCGACAGGCCCGCTGCGTCGAAGGCCTGCTGCGACCAGCGGCCGCTGGCCAGCGAGACCAGCCCGGCGGTGCTCGCATCGCTGAGGTCGGTGGCGGCCTCGCCGGTCAGCAGCAAGCCCAGGTAGTCCTTGGCGAACAGCAGGCGCTGCAGCTCGCCGCGCTGCACCGCGTCGTGGCCGAACAGCTCGGCCGCGATCAGCGTCGGCTGTCCGGGCCAGGGCCCGCAGCCCACGTCGTCGAACAGCGCCGCGCCGTGGCTGCGTGCGAGCTTCAGGGCGCGGGCGGTGGCGCGCTGGTCGGTGGAGGCGACCGCGCTGCCGCCGACCAGCCGGCCGGCCGCGTCGAGCGCATAGAGGCCGGCGCCGTGGCCGGTGCAGCCGATGGCGCGCACCGCGGCGGCCAGCGGGCCGAGCTGGCCCGCGATGGCGCCGAGCACGCGGCCCAGCGCCGCATGGATCGCCGCCTCGGCCACCTCGCAACCGCCGCCGGGGCGCCGGTCGTGCGGCAGCGCGGCGCGCGCCAGCGCCACCGTGCGGCCGCTGTCGGCATCGAGCGCGAGCGCCTTCAGGCTGCTCGACCCCATGTCTATACCCAGGTAGATGTTCGTTGTCATGTCATAACAGCTTCGGGCAATTTGGTTCAGATCGCAGTAGCGTTTCCCCTAGTATTCCGGGCAAAACGAGCCGCATACATTCTCACCTGTCATGACAACGTGCATGACGACTAGAGATCCAAAGCCACCCGCCAAGGCGGCCCATCTGCCAGGTCAGAGCAACACGAGGAGACAGAAGTGAGAAGAGATTTCCTGAAGTCCGCGGCGGCCGCCGCAGCCACCACCGGCCTGGGCCTGGCCGGCTCCAGCGCCTTCGCCCAGCAGCCCGCCGCACCGGCCGCCACCGGCCTGCGCGGCAACCCGAACGACGTCTACGTGATGAACGTGATGGTCTCGGGCGTCGAGTACTGGTTTCCGGTCTACGAAATGATGAAACAGCTGGGCCGCACGCTGGGCGTGCGCACCCGCTACACCGGCACGCCCGAGTACGACGTGAACAAGCAGCTCGCGTCCTTCGAGCAGGAACTCGCGCGCAAGCCCGCGGGCATCCTGCTGCACCCGATGAACCCCGATCCGTTCATCGAGCCGATCAACCGCGCGGTGGCGGCGGGCATCCCGGTCGTGACCTTCGCGGCCGACTCGCCGAACTCCAAGCGCGCCTCGTTCATCACCTCCGACAACGACCGCGAGGGCACGCAGGCGGCCGACGCGATCGCCGCCGCGCTCGGCGGCAAGGGCGAGTACGCGGTGCTCGAGAACCCGGGCCAGGACAACCACGACCGCCGCATCGCCGCCTTCGTCAACCGCATGAAGACCAAGCACCCGGGCATGAAGCTCGCGGGCCGCGCGGCCAGCAACCAGGACCCGAGCAAGGCCTACCAGGCGGTGCTGAGCCTGGCACAGGCCAACCCGAACCTGGGCGCGCTGTTCATGCCCGAGGCCAACTCGGCGCTCGGCGCGGCGCAGGCCAAGATCGAGTCGAAGAAGAACATCCGCGTGATGTGCTGCGACGTCAACGCCAAGATCCTCGACATGATCAAGGCCGGCGACGTGTTCGGCGCCATCAATCCCAACCAGGGCATGCAGGGCTACATGGGGATGATGATGCTGTTCCTGGCCAAGAACCCGCAGCTCATCGACCCGATGAACGACGCCAAGCGCAACGGCACCAACCCGATGTCGGTGCCCTTCCTCGACAACGGCCTGTCGGTGGTGAGCAAGGCCAACGCCGACGACTTCTACTGGGACAAGTACCTGGCGCGCCGCGGCACCAAGGGAATCGGCGAGTGAGCGACGACCCGAAGCCGCTGCTCTCGCTGCGCGGCATCAGCAAGCGCTTCGGCGCTTCGCGCGCGCTCTCGGGCGTGGACTTCTCGCTGCGTGCCGGCGAGATCCACGCCCTGTGCGGCGAGAACGGCGCCGGCAAGTCGACGCTGATGAACATCATCGACGGCATCCACCAGCCCGACGAGGGCACGATCGCGCTCGACGGCCTGGATGTGCGCATCGACGGCCCGGCCCATGCCATGAGGCTGGGCATCGGCCTGGTGCACCAGGAGATCGCGCTGTGCGGCGACGCCACCGTCGCCGAGAACATCTTCATGCCCGAGATCAACGCGGGCGGCCGCGCCTTCATGGACTACGGCGGCCTCAACGCGCGCGCCGCCAAGGTGCTGCGCCGGCTCGGCCAGGACATCGACCCGGCCGCGCGCGTCGACGAGCTCGGCATCTCGAGCCAGCAGCTGGTGGAGATCGCGAAGGCGCTCACGCTCGACTGCAAGGTGCTGATCCTCGACGAGCCCACGGCCGCGCTCACCGAGCTCGAGTCGGCCGCGCTGTTCCGCGTGCTGCACGACCTCAAGGCGCAGGGCATCGGCATCATCTACATCAGCCACCGCATGGCCGAGATCTTCGCCAACTGCGACCGCGCCACCGTGCTGCGCGACGGGCGCAACGTGCACTGCGGCCCGCTCGCGGGCACCACGCCCGACGAGCTGGTGCGCCGCATGGTGGGCCGCGACCTCGGCAACTACTACCCGCCGCGCGCCACGCTGCCCGAGGCGCCCGAGACGCTGCTGCAGGTCGACGACATCGCCGACGGCGAGCGCGTGCAGGGCATCTCCTTCGCGCTCAGGCGCGGCGAGATCCTCGGCATCGCGGGCCTCATGGGCGCCGGGCGCAGCGAGCTGGCCGAAACGGTGTGCGGGCTGCGGCCCGCGCGGCGCGGCAGCGTGCGCCTGCGCGGCAAGACGCTCGCGATCCGCAAGTACGCCGACGCGCTGCGCCACGGCATCGCCTACCTCAGCGAGGACCGCAAGGCCGCGGGCGTGTTCCTCGACCTGCCGATCGCGCAGAACGTCTGCGCGATGGCGTTGCGGCGCGTGAGCTCGCGCTTCGGCCTGATGGAACGCGCGGCCGAGCGCAAGCTGGCGCAGGACCTCGGCGCGCAGCTCAACCTCAAGTCCGACGGCGTGGCGATCGAGGTCGCGAGCCTGTCGGGCGGCAACCAGCAGAAGGTGGCGATCGCCAAGCTGCTGGCCACGAAGCCATCGGTGCTGCTGATGGACGAACCCACGCGCGGCGTCGACGTGGGCGCGAAATCCGAGATCCACCACATCCTGCGCGCGCTCGCGAACCAGGGCGTGGGGGTGATCGTGATCTCGTCGGAACTGCCGGAAATCATCGGCCTGTGCGACCGCGCGCTGGTGATCCGCGAAGGCCGGCTGGCCGGCGAGCTCGGCACGGCCGAGATGACGGAAGAGGGCCTGCTGCGGCTGGCCTCGGGACTGGGCGAACAGGAGATGCAGTGAGCTACCAATTCAGAATGGACGGCACCAACCCCGCGAGCACCGCCGGCACCGGCGCGGCGGCGGGGGCCAAAGGAGACGCCGTGAACCTACCCTTCCGACTCGGCAGCATGCGCGAGGCCGGCCTGCTGCTGATCATCGCGGTGCTGTGCGTGGGCATGAGCTTCGCGTCGCCGTACTTCCTCACCTGGGAGAACATCCGCGCGATGCTGCTGTCGTTCTCGATCGAGGGCATCGTGGTGGTCGGCATGACCATCCTGCTGATCGTGGGCGGCATCGACCTCTCGGTGGGCTCGGTGGTGTGCCTCGCGATGGTGATCACCGGCAAGCTGTTCCTCATGGGCGTCGACCCGTGGCTCGCGAGCGCGATGGCGATCGGCGCCAGCGCGATGATCGGCGCCATGATCGGCGGCTGCGTCACGCGCATCGGGCTGAACCACTTCATCGCCTCGCTGGCCTTCATGGTGATCGTGCGCGGCCTGTGCCTGGCCTTCACGCAGGGCACGCCGCAGTCGCTGTTCTCGCTGCCGGCCGAGTTCAAGTTCATCGGCCAGGGCACGCTGTTCGGCATCCCGGCCGTGATCCTGATCTTCGTCGCGATCGTCGCCATCAGCGACTTCGTGCTGCGCCGCGCCACCCTGCTGCGCAAGGTGTTCTACGTCGGCAGCAACGAGAAGGCCGCGCTCTATTCGGGCATCCGCGTGGGCCGCGTGAAGTTCTGGGTCACGGTGCTGTGCTCGGCCTCGGCCGGCCTGGCCGGCGTGATCTACACCGCGCGCTTCGGCGCCGCCACGCCCACCTTCGGCATGGGCATGGAACTCAACGTGATCGCCGCCGCCGTGATCGGCGGCGCCAGCCTCAAGGGCGGCTCGGGCACCGTGCTCGGCGCGGTGCTCGGCCTGGCGCTGCTGTCGGTGGTGACGAGCTCGCTGATCCTGCTCGACGTCTCGCCCTACTGGCAGGACGTGATCAAGGGACTGATCCTGCTCGTGGCCGTGACCATCGACCACCTGCTCAACGTGAGGAAGACCAAGAGATGAAGACGACGACGCTGGGACCGTCGGGCATACGCTGCTCGGCGATCGGCCTGGGAACCTGGGCCATGGGCGGATGGATGTGGGGCGGCGGCGACAACGCGGGCGCGACGCTGGCGATCCAGGCCTCGCTCGACGCGGGCGTGACGCTGATCGACACCGCGCCGGCCTACGGCCTGGGCCGCTCCGAGCGGCTGGTGGGCACCGCTCTCAAGGGCCGGCGCCACGAGGCCGTGATCGCCACCAAGTGCGGCCTGGTGTGGCATACGCAGAAGGGCACGCACTTCTTCGAGGAGGACGGCCACCCCGTCTACCGTTACCTCGGCCGCGATGCGATCGCGTACGAAGTGGAGCAGAGCCTCGCGAACCTGCAGACCGACTACATCGACCTCTACATCACGCACTGGCAGGACGCCACCACGCCGGTGGCCGAGACCATGGGCGCGCTGCTCGACCTGAAGAAGCAGGGCAAGATCCGCGCGATCGGCGTGAGCAACGTCGATGCCGCCACGCTCGCCGAGTACCTGCGCCACGGCCCGGTCGACGCGGCGCAGGAGCGCTACAGCCTGATCGACCGCGAGATCGAGGCCACGCTGGTGCCGCTGTGCAAGGAGCATGGCGTGGCGGTGATGGGCTATTCCTCGCTCGCGCTGGGCCTGCTCGCGGGGCCGATCGATCCCGCGCGCGCCTTCACGGGCGACGACCAGCGCGCGAGCAATCCGCGCTTCAGCGCCGACAACCGCGCGCGGCTCGCGGCCTTCTTCGCCGACCTCGAACCGCTGCGCGCCGCGCTGGGCTGCTCGTTCTCCGAAATGATGATCGCCTGGACGCTCGAGCACGGCGCCGTCTCGCTGTCGCTGTGCGGCGCGCGCAACCGGCAGCAGGCGATCCAGAACGCCGCGGCCGGCACGCTCGCGCTCGGCGCCGACGCGCTGCTGCAGATCGATACCGCCGCGAAGCGGCACCTTGGTGCGCTCGGCTGAGACGCGTCCCGCCCCCTCGAACCATCTTCCACCTTCAAGGAGTTCTTTCGTATGTCGAAAGGCAAAGAGGTCCGCATCGCCCGCCTGCTGAAGGCCGGCCGCGGCCTGGACATCGCGCTCGATCACGGCGTGTGCAACGAGCCCAGCTTCCTCGACGGGCTTGAGGACATGCCGGGCGTCATCGACCGCCTGGTGGCCGCGGCGCCCGATGCGATCCAGCTCAACTACGGCCAGGCCGACCTGCTGCAGCTGCGCCCGGGCCGCGAGCGGCCGGCGCTCGTGATGCGGCTGGACATGGGCAATCCCTACAACGCCACGCGCCACCGCTCGATGTGGGCCGTGCTGCAGAACGAGCACGACCCCGTGCTGCCCGCGGTGCAGATGGACGCGGCCTGCGTGGTCGTCAACCTGTTCATGCTGCCCGACGAGCCCGAGCTGTTCCGCCAGTGCGTGCAGAACATCGCGCGCGTGCGCGCCGACTGCGACCGCTACGGCATGCCGCTGATGATCGAGCCGCTGGTGATGCAGGCGCACGGCGCGGGCCGCGGCGGCTACATGGTCGACGGCGACGCCGAGAAGATCGTGACCCTGGTGCGGCTCGCGCGCGAGATGGGCGCCGACATCGTCAAGGCCGACCCGACCAGCGACCCCAGGGACTTCCACCGCGTGGTGCAGGCCGCGCGCTGCCCGGTGCTGGTGCGCGGCGGCGGCCGCGAGGACCTGCAGCAGGTGTTCGCGCGCTCGCGCGTGCTCCTTGACCAGGGCGCGGTGGGCATGGTCTACGGGCGCAACGTCTACCAGCACGCCAATCCGTCCGCGGTGGTGAGCGCGCTGATGGCGATGATCCACGAGGGCGCCAGCGCGGAAGCGGCCTGGGCCCTGTACGAATCGGGCGGCGCGGCGCGAAGCCCATAGCGCAAAAGCTGCGCGGCTTTCGCGCGGCTTCCGGCGAACAGGTTTTTTTGCCACGGCAGGCGATGCCCGTCGCCCGCCGGGGTGCGCGCTGCGCGCGCATGTCGTGATTCGAGCCAGAGAAGAACGAGCCAGCAGATTCCCCTGCGAACTTCCAACAACACTTGGAGGCAAACGATGAAGATCCGGTATTACCTGATGGCATTGATGGTGCCGTTCGTCACCCTGTTGACGCACGCGGCGATCACCGGGGTCAGTCCGATGACGACCCTCGGCAACATGGCGACCGCGGTGTCCGAGGCCGTCGCCGATCCCCTCCCGCTGCAGGGGCCGGGGCTGGGCAACCTCACCTACACCTCGGAGGAACTGTTCAAGCCGGTGTCGATGATCACCAGCCCCGCGCATCCGCTCGACCCCGCGCACAGCAACGCCTACGAGTCGCGCGAGGTGCCCGCCACCTACCCGGGCCGCAAGGACTACGGCATGAACGCCGGCATCATGGTCAACGGCTATTTCCTCACGTCCTTCGCTCCCGACAGCGGCCTCGGCCCGGGCGGCTTCCTGCTGTACGACGTGTCGAACCCGCGGCAGATCAAGCTCGTCAAGAAGATCTACGAGCCCGAGGCCCGCACCAAGGAGTTCCGCGAAACCCACTCCTTCGGCACCGCGAAGATCGGCGACAAGACCTACGTGGTGCTGCCCAGCATCAACGGCGTGGAGTTCTGGGACTTCACCGACGTCAACGACATCAAGCAGGTGAAGAAGCTGGCGCTGCCCGGCGTGAATGGCGGCGACTACGAGAACGTCGCCTGGCAGCTCTGGTGGCAGGCGCCCTATCTGTACGTGGCTTCGGCGGGCCGGGGCATCTTCATCGTCGATGCCGCCGACCCCGCGAACGCCGTGCTCGCCAACCGCGGCGCCGGCAAGTCCAACCCGGTGTCCACCGGCGAACTCGGCGGCTTTCGCATCGGCCCGATCTTCACGATGGGCAACCACATGGTGCTGACCGCGATGGAGAGCAACGGCGGCTTCGCGAGCCTCGATATCTCCGATCCGCTCAATCCCAAGGTGCTCGACTCCATCGTGGGCAGCACGCCGTTCTACTACGCGACCTGCTTCGACGGCCGGAACCTGCATGTCTCCACCCGCAACAGCGGCGCGAAGATGTACAGCTACGACCTGAGCGACCGCTCGAAATTCGTGGCCGAGGACAACCGCCTGGTCATCGACGAGCAGCTGTACTGCGCCACGCAGGACCACTACGTGATCCAGGGCGCGCAGACGCGCATCCACAAGGTCGACGTGAGCAATCCGCTCAATCACGTGGAGGTGGGCCGCGGCAGCATCCTGCGCGAGGACGATCCGAACTTCTCGCATTCGGACAACGGCCAGGTCGCGATGTTCGGCAACCTCGTGTTCGTGGGCAACGACCACGGCTCGGGCAGCGGATTCGTCGTGCACCAGGTCGACCCCGACACCACCCGGCCCGAGGTCAAGCAGGTCTCCCCCGCCAACGGCGCGAAGCAGCAGGCGCTGACCTCGCGCATCGGCCTGGGCATGACCGACAACATCCGGCCCGAGAGCGTCAACGCCAACACCTTCATCGTGCGGCCCGTGGGCGGCAACACGCTGGCCGGCACGTACAGCGTGCAGCTCGGCATCATCAACTTCCATCCGACGCAGCCGCTGCAGCCGGGCACCAGCTACGAGGTGTTCCTGCCGGCCAACGGCGTGAAGGACTATGCGGGCAACGCCATCGGCGCCGACTTCAAGTCCACCTTCAACACCGGCAACGCGGCCGAGGTGGGCCTGAGCTACCACTGGGCGCTCAACGGCAAGCTCAGCGACCCGATCTCGAACAACGACGGCACGCCCGCATCCGGCGACGCCTTCGAGAGCATCGGCCTGAACTTCGCGAACCGCGCGGGCGGCGTGCAGCTCAAGAACGACAGCGTGGCCACCGTGCTGGGCGGCACCGCCTCGCTGAGCTTCTACATGAAGACCACGCAGAACGGCAGCGCCAACGCCTGGACCGCGCCCGGCATCTTCGGGCGCGACCAGTCGGGCGGCGCCGACGACGTGTTCTGGGGCTGGCTCGACAACACGGGCCGGCTCAACCTGTCGGTGGCCAACGCGGCCACCAACAACCCGGGCACGCGCTCGACCTCGCCGGTCAACGACGGCAACTGGCACCACGTGGTGCTCACGCGCGACGCGGGCTCGGGCGCGCAGACCATGTACATCGACGGCGCCAAGACCAGCTCGACCGGCCTCACCGGCGTGAAGGGCCTCGCGAACAAGTTCCAGTGGCTGGGCCAGATCCAGGGCAATGCCGACTTCTTCAAGGGCACGCTGGCCGACGTGCGGGTGTTCAGCCGCGTGCTCGGCGACGCCGAGGTCGCGACCCTGCGCGGCCAGGCGGTCATCGGCGACCCCGGCATCGGCAGCGGGCCCAAGGTGGTCAACGGCGCGCTGAACTTCAACCCGGCAACGCTCGGCAGCGGCGGCGCGCAGTTCCGCTGGAACTTCGGCAACGGCACCGTCACGGCCTTCTCGAGCCAGGCCGGCTACAGCTACACCTACACCACGCCCGGCCACTACACCGTGACCCTGACGGTGAAGGACAGCGCGGGCCGCGAGACCTACTACACCTACAACGTGACCATCATCGCGCCCGTCACCGCGAGCGCGCCGCGGCACACCGGCAACATCGCGGGCGACGCGAACCGGGTCTATGCGGTCAATCCCGACAGCGGCACGGTGGCGGCGATCGACGCCCAGAGCCTGGCCAAGCTGTGGGAGGTGTCGGTGGGCAGCGAGGCCAAGACGCTGGCGCTCGGTCCCGACGGCCGGGTCTGGGTCGCGGTGCAGGGCGAGGACAAGCTGGTGGCGCTCAACGCCGCCGACGGCAGCGTCTCGGTCACCGTGCCCTTCGACTACGGCAGCGGTCCCTACGGCGTGGTCTTCACGCCCGACGGCACCAAGGGCCTGCTGACGCTGGAGAGCAAGTCGCGCCTCGTGAGCTTCAATCCCTCCACCGGCGCGGTCACGGCCACCCTGCCGCTCGACGGCACGGTGCGCGGCATCGCGGTCACGGGCGATGCGCAGATCGCCTACGTCACGCGCTTCAAGTCGAAGATGACCGGCGGCGAGCTCTACAAGGTCAACCTGGCCTCGATGAGCACGCTGCCGACCATCGCGCTGCCGGTGGACACCACCACCATCGACACCGAGGCCGGCGCGCGCGGCGTGGCCAACTACCTGAGCCAGGTCGTGATCTCGCCCGACGGCAAGCGCGCCATCCTGCCCTCGAAGAAGGACAACATCGTGCGCGGCCGCTTCCGCGACGGGAAGGACCTGGTGCACGACCAGACCGTGCGCTCGATCCTGTCGCAGGTCGACCTGCAGTCGGCGGCCCACGTGGCCGGCGAGCAGATCGACTTCGACGACCGCGCGCCGGCGCGCGCCGCGCTGTTCTCGCCCGCGGGCGACTACATCTTCGTGGCGCAGATGGAAGGCAACCGGGTCGCGATCGTCGATTCCTACACGCGCTCGGTGCGCGGCGAGATCGACACCAGCAGCGCGCCGCACGGGCTGTTCCTCGATGCCGCGCGCAAGCGCCTCTACGTCAACAACTTCCTCGCGCGCTCGGTGTCGGTGCACGACGTGGCGGCGGTGCTGGCCTCGGAGAGCAACGCGGCGACCTTTCTGCGCAATGTGCAGACCGTGGCAACCGAGCCGCTGGCCGCGGCCGCGCTGCGCGGCAAGCAGGTGTTCTACAACGCGGCCGACCGGCGCATGAGCAAGGACAACTACATCTCGTGCGCGAGCTGCCATGCCGATGGCGGCGACGACGGCATGGTGTGGGACTTCACCCAGCGCGGCGAGGGCCTGCGTCGCACCATCAGCCTGCAGGGGCGGCGCGGCACGAGCCACGGCAAGCTGCACTGGACGGCCAACTTCGACGAGGTGCAGGACTTCGAGAACGACATCCGCAACGAGTTCGGCGGCACCGGCTTCCTGAGCAATGCCGACTACGCGGCCACCTCCAATCCGCTGGGCACGCCCAAGGCCGGACGCAACGCGCAGCTCGACGACCTCGCGGCCTACCTGTCGTCGCTCGACAAGTTCATGCGCAGCCCGGCCCGCACGGCCGACGGCAACCTCAGCGTGGAGGCCGCGCGCGGCCAGACGGTGTTCAACACCGCGCAGTGCGCGACCTGCCACACCGGCGGCACCTTCCGCGACGGCCAGCGGCACGACGTGGGCACGATCCAGCTCTCGTCGGGCAAGGGAAGCAACCAGCCGCTGGCGGGCGTGGGCTTCGACACGCCGACGCTGTCGGGCACCTGGAGCGTGACCTCGTTCTTCCACAACGGCCAGGCCGCCTCGCTGCAGGCGGTGCTCGACAGCGGCCACGGCAACGCCAACGGCCTGCCGCCGGCCGACGTGGTGGCGCTGCGCGAGTACGTGCGTTCGCTCGACACCGCGCCGCCGCTGGTCGCGCGCATCCGCTCGGACAGCAGCAACCTGTGCGTGAACATCAAGGGCGTGTCGACCGCCAGCGGCGCCACCGCGGTGCAGTGGCCCTGCGGCAACGACGCCAACGAGAAGTTCACCGTGACCAACAGCGGCGGCTACGTGCAGTTCGTGGCGCAGCACAGCGGCCTGTGTCTGGCGCAGAGCGGCAACGCGACCACCAACGCGGCGGTGGTGCAGCTGGCCTGCACGGCCGGCAACGCGACGCAGTGGACGGTGGTCGGCTCGACCCTGCGCAACCGCGCCTCCGGATCCTGCCTCGACGTCCCGAACGGATCCACCACGCAGGACACGGCGCTGATCACCTGGACCTGCAACGGGGGCAACAACCAGAACTGGACCCAGCTGCCTTGAGCGGGCGGCCGGTAGCGCGCGGGGGCGGTGTTACCGCACCCTGCGCGCTTCGGTCCACACCACGATCAGCAGGCCGGCCAGCACCATCGCGAGCCCCGCGAAGGCCCAGGGGCCCGGGCGCTCGTGCAGCACGACCAGGGCGAGCCCGAAGGCCGTGACGGGCTCGGCCAGTGCCAGCGTGACGCCCGAGGCGCCGGAGATGTGCCGCAGCGCATGGCTGAACAGCAGGTAGGCGATGCCGGTCGACACGAGGCCCAGGTAGGCCACGAGGACCCAGCCCGCGGGCGTGGCCGAGAAGGGGCCGGAGATCAGCAGCGCAGCCGGCATGGCCGCCACGGAGGCCACCGAGAACACCCACAGCGTGACCGTCGCCGGCGGCGACTGGCGCACCAGGCGCTGGCTGACCAGCGTGTAGGTCGCGTAGCAGAGCCCCGAGCCCAGGCACAGCGCCAGGCCGGCGAGGTCGGCGCGCGGGCCGTCGCCTGATCCCGACATCACCATCAGCCCGCCACCGCCGATCGCGAGCAGGGTGCCCGCCCACCAGGCCGGCGCGGGCGGTGTGCGAGACACGAGCGCCTGCAGCAATCCGGCCCAGGCAGGCCCGCTGCCCACGGCGATCGCGGTGCCGATGGCCACGCCCGTGGCCCTGACGCCCGCGAAGAAGCTCAGGTTGTAGCCGGCCATGCACAGGCCCGCGAGCAGCACCCAGCGCCACGTCGGCCGCGCCATCGACAGCGCGACGCGCTCGCCGCGCTGCCGTCGCCAGCCGATGAAGGCCGCGAAGAACAGCGTGGCGATCGCCATGCGCAGCGTGCCGATCCAGAAGGGCGACGTGTCCAGGGGCGCGAAGCTCTGGGCGGTGCCGGTCGTGCCCCAGAGCGCGGCGGCGGCAAGCACCATGGCGGCGCCGGTGAGGGAAGCGTGCTTTGTCATGCGCGCATCCTCCAGCGCCGCGACCGCGGCAACTGTCGAGAGACTCTCGACCTCGTCAGCCCGCGCGCGCGTGCCGGGCGCCCGACTGGCGATCGCGTCGCAGCGCGAAGCCGAGGGCGCTGGCCGAGCGATAGCCCGTGCGCAGGGCCGTCGCTTCGAGCGGCAGGCCGCCGCGCAGCAGGCGCTGGGCGGCGTCGAGCCGGCGCGCGCGCAGGTAGGCCTGCGGCGACAGCCCCGTCAGTTCGAGCAGCCGCGCATGGAAGCGCTGCGGGCTCAGGAAGAACAGGGCCGCCATGCGCGCGGTGTTCCAGGGCTCGTGCAGCGCGCCGCCGATGGCGGTGTCGAGCCGTGCCAGGTCGATGCTGCGGCGCGCGAGGATGGAGGGCGCCTCGAGCACGTGCGCCAGGTGCTGCGCGGCCCGGGCCGGATCGACGTCGTTCCTGCAGGCGGCCGTGACCGCGAAGCGCCGGATGCGGTCGACGCCCGTGGCGGGGGGCGTGTCGATGACCACCATGCGCACGCCGCGCGGCGACATGAAGGTGTGGGCCACGCCCGCCGGAATGATCATTCCGCAGGAGGTGTCGGTGAAGGCGGCGCGGCCGCCGATCTCCAGCTCCATGCGGCCGTCGAGCGCGAACATGATCTGCGCGTGCGCATGGTCGTGGCCGGCGTATTCGCCCGCGTAGTTGCGCACGCTGTAGGCGATCCCGGGGACGAGCGGACTGTGCATGCCCGCGATTGTGCCCAGGCCTCGCGAACCCCGGCGCGCCGACGGCCGGGTCAGCGTTCCGGCCAGCGCTGCGGCACCCGGCGCAGCTTCGCGAGGTCGTAGCCCAGGGCCTCGATCTTGCGCAGCGCCTGCGCGTAGGCCTCGGGCGCGAGCTCGGGCGTGCGTGCCATCAGCCAGACGTGGTCGCGCTTGCTGCGCGCGACGATGGTGCTCTGGTAGTCGGGCGAGACGTCGGCGATCAGGTACTCGGCCTGGATCGGCCAGATGAACTGCATGCCCCAGACCGCGTTGCCGGTGCCGGGCCGCACGGTGGCCACCGGATGCAGGGTCTTGACCGGCGCGTCGAAGCTGCCGTCGCGGTAGCGGAAGTCGGTCTGGATGCGGCCGTCGGGCCGCAGCGCGTAGGACTCGACGGCGTTGAACGCGTTCTTCTCCGGAAAGGTCGGGATGTTCGCGATCACGTACCAGTCGCCCATGAAGCGCGCGATGTCGACCGCCGGCAGCGGCGCGATCGTCGGTGCCGGCGTGGCGCAGGCCGTGAGCGCGGCGCACGCGCACAGGGCGAGCCAGCCGAGCGGGTGCCTGGGGCGCGCCGCGGGGGCGCGTTCGGGGTGGGGGTGTGGAAGGCGGGTCATCCGGGCAGTACGCGGCAGCGAGCCGACTGGATCCCCTGCCCGTGGCCGCAACCTATTCGGAGAGCCCGGCGCGCGCGAGCTCCACGTCCAGCCGCTCCTTGGCGTCGGCCGGCTGGAGCGCCGCGGCCTTCTCGTAGAGCCGCATGGCCTCGCCCATGCGCGCGTCGCCATGCAGCATCAGCAGCGCGCGCGCGTACTCCATCAGCGCGCTGGCCGAATGCGGATGCAGCGCGATGCCGTGCTCGAACAGCTCGACCGCGGTCTCGGCGCGCACGCCATAGGTCATGCGGCCGACCAGCGCGCCGACCTTGTCGATCACCTCGGCATGGAAGGCGCCCAGCGCGACATGGGCGTCGGCATGGCGCGGCTCGAGCGCGATCACGCGTTCGAGCGCCTCCTTGAGCCGCGTGCCCAGGCCCTGCGCGAGCGCGCGCGCCACGCTGATGCCCTGGCTGTAGCGGCCCATCGCATAGGCCTGCCAGTACAGGGCCTGGCAGTCGTCGGGCTCGGCCGCGGCCCGCGCGCCCGCGCGCTCCACCACCTGGCGGAACATCGAGAGCCGCACCGCCTCGCGCGGCTCGAGGTAGTTGGCGTAGATCGCGGTCGCCTGGTTGGCCAGCGCGAGGCCTTCGGCGCCGTGCAGCAGGCCGATGGCCGCGGCGCGTTCGAATTCGCCGCTGTGATAGAGCGCCCAGCCTTCGGCCAGTGCCGCGTTGTGCTCTGGGGCCGGCATCGCGTGGCCGGCATGCAGCCGGCTCCAGTGCGCGATCAGGCTGCTGGCATCGAAGCGCGGCACGTCGGCGTAGGGCAGGGGCGCCCACGGGCCGGCGTGGCCGGAGGCGCCGCCGGCGGGCGCGGCGGACGTCGGCGGGAGCGGTTTGAAATCGTGGGGGGACATGGTTCAGGCAGCCAGATCGGCGGGGGTCGCGGCGGGCGGGCTGCTGGCGGCATCTTCGCCGCCGTAGGCCCGGCCCAGTGTCAGCAAATGGCGCCGTTGCTCGGCGCCCAGGTAGGGCGCGAGCTGGTGCAGGGTGTGGCGGGCGCCGCGCAGCAGCGCGGCCTGCGCATGGGCCGGCTCGAGCGCCTGGCGCGGGTTGCGCACGTACTCGTAGCTGAGCCAGTAGGTCAGCACCACCACCATGCTCTGCGCGAGCGTGTCGACCTCGTGGGCGTCGATCTCGAGGTGGCCGGCGCGGCCCAGGCCGGCGATCAGCTGGCGCATCGCGCGCACCTTGTGCTTGAGCACGAGCTGGAACTGGGTCTCGAGGTGCCGGTTCTTGCTCAGCAGGTCGTTGAGGTCGCGGTAGAGGAAGCGGTGGCGCCAGATCAGCTCGAACAGGCTGTGCATGAAGAACCAGGCGTCCTCCACGTCGTGGATGCCCTCGCTCGCATGGAGCAGCTCGCCGAGCTCGGTCTCGTAGCCCTCGTAGAGCTTGTTGATCAGCTCTTCCTTGGCCGGGTAGTGGTAGTAGAGGTTGCCGGGACTGATGTTGAGCTCGCCGGCCACGAGCGTGGTGGAGACGTTCGGCTCCCCGAAGCGGTTGAACAGGTCCAGCGCGGCTTCGAGAATGCGTTGTGCAGTGCGGCGTGGCGCTTTCCTGGCCATGTCGGTGCTCCCGGGTTGTCTCTTGGAAACACTCTAGCGCAGGAACGCCGCGCGAAGCGCGCGGGGGGACATTGATTTGCGAGGCACTGCGTTTGTGCAGTGCCGCATGCGCATGGCGTCGTGCTACGCCTCTTCGCGCATTCGGCGCCGGAATCGGCCGCTTCGAGGCCGGAAAGCGGCTTTATTCGGTGCCGCTCGATTTGCTGCGCCGCACCGTGGCCTTGCGTGCCGGTGTCTCGGCCGACTTGGCGTGGCGCGCGGCGCGGGCACCGCGCGCCGGACTGGCGGCGGGTTTCGCGGCGCCGCGCAGGGCGGCCAGCTCGGCCTCGAGCGCCGTCACGCGTGCCTGCAGCGCGGCCACCTCGGCCGGCGGCGGCATGCCGAGCTTGTCGAGCGCGCGCGCCACGCGTTCCTCGAAGATGTTCTCGAGCTTGCCCCACTGGCCCGCGGCCTTGGTGCCGAACTCGTTCGCGAAGCCGGCCATGCGGGCCTGGGCCTGCGACAGGGTTTCCTCGGCCGCCTGCTGGGTGCGCTTCTGCATGCCGGCGCCGTCCTTGACCAGCGACTCGAAGGCCTTGCTGCCCTCCTGCTGCATCTTGGCGAAGGCGCCGAGGCCGGCCAGCCAGATCTGCTGCGCGGAATCCTTGATGCGGTCGGAGGTCTTGTCGAAGCGGTCGTCGTCCTGGGTGGCCATGTGCGGTCCGAATGGAGGAGGGAGGGGGAGGGGCGGTCTGCCGGAAACCGCCGAACTCTAGCCGCGCGGGCCGCGCGCGGTTAGAGCCTTTTGCCTATTCAGGTCTTTGGCGGACCGCTCAGGGGTTGCCCGAGGCCGCGCGGCTCGCGTCGAGGTGCGCCCGCGCGCGCTCGGCCAGCGCCATCTCGCCCGGCGTGCCCGGCACGTAGGCCTCGACCGGCAGCGGCCGGCCGTGCGAGTCGACCGAGACGAAGACGATCAGGCACTCGGTGGTCTTCTCCATCGCGCCGCCCTTCATGTCGCCGCTGCGTACCTCGACCGAGATGTTCATGCTGGTCTTGCCGGTGTAGGCCATGCGCGCCTCGACCTCGACCAGGTCGCCGATCATGATCGGGCGGTGGAAGCGGATGCTGCCGATGAAGGCGGTGACGCAGTAGCGCTTGGCCCAGCTCGTGGCGCAGGCGTAGCCGGCCTCGTCGATCCACTTCATGACCGTGCCGCCGTGGACCTTGCCGCCGAAGTTGACGGTGTTGGGCTCGGCGAGGAATCGCAGGGTGATGGAAGACATGCTGTGCCTTTTGCTTTCGGAAGGGGCCGTGGGGGCCGGAACGGGGGGAGGCGATTATGCGAGGGCGCGCATGACGGTTCGACCGCCGCCCGTCGTCCCGGCATGCCCGCCGGGCTGCAAGCGCCATGCCATCGGCTCAGGCCGGGCCCGCCGCCTCGCCTTCGTTGAACAGCTGCGCCAGCGTGCGCCGCAGCCAGGCATTGCCGGCGTCGGCATGGAAGCGCTCGTGCCAGTGCTGCTTGACCGCGTACGAGGGCAGTTCGAACGGCGGCTCGAGCAGCTGCACCGGTTCCTGCGTGGCCAGCACCTGGCCGAGGATGCGCGGCACCACCACCAGCAGCTCGGTGTGGGCCACGATCCGCGCCACGCTGAGGAAGCTCGACAGCCGCGTCACCACGTGGCGCCGCAGCCCGAGCCGCGCGATGGTCTTGTCGACGATCGCATGGCCGGTGCCCGAGGAGGCCACCACCGCGTGCGCCTCGGCCTCGAAGCGCTTGCGCGTCAGCCGGGCGCCCACGCGCGGATGGTTGCGCGCCGCCAGGCAGACGAAGTTCTGCATGAACAGCGTCTGCTGGTAGAAGCCGGCCTCGAGCTGCGGCATGAAGCCCACCGCGAGGTCGACCGCGCCGTCCTCGAGCCGGCGGCCGCTCTCGGTCGAGATGATCTCGGTCTCGATGCGCACGCCCGGCGCCACCTGCCGCAGGTGGCCGAGCAGGCCCGGCAGCAGCACCACCTCGCTGATGTCGGTCATGCAGATGCGGAAGCTGCGCTCGGCCGTGGCGGGGTCGAACACCGCGCGGCCGCCCTTGGCGCGGTTGAGCCGGTCGAGGATGTCGAGCACCAGCGGCTGGGTCTGGCGCGCATAGGGCGTGGGCTCCATGCCGCGCGAGGTGCGCACGAACAGCTTGTCGCCGAAGTGGGTGCGCAGCCTGGCGAGTGCCGTGCTCGCGGCCGACTGCGAGATGCCGAGCCGCTCGGCGGCGCTCGAGACGTTGGCGGTCTTGTAGACCTCGTCGAACACCAAGAGCCATTCCAGATCGAGTTGTGCCATGGGCGCGGCCCTCGCCGTGTGCGGCCCGCGGGCCACCATTATCGAAAAACAGGATCGGAGCTATCGCCGGTCCCCCATTGCGCCAATAGTAGTGCGGGCGGATGATCCCGTTGATTCGGAAGTTCTAACCAAAAGGCCGGCGTCCCAGGTCGCCGCCGCGCCATGCACCGCGAGAGACACGCCATGAACCCCTCCACCGCCCGCGCCGCGCCCTCCAATGCGGATGAGCGCCGCGACTACTACGACCGCATCCGCCCGCTGCACCTCACGCCGCTGTGGGAATCGCTGCATGCGCTGGTGCCGCGCGAGCCGCAGACGCCCTGCGTGCCCGCGCTGTGGCGCTACGACGAGATCCGCCCGTTGCTGATGGAGTCGGCCGACCTCATCACCGCCGAGGAGGCCGTGCGCCGCGTGCTGGTGCTCGAGAACCCGGCGCTGCCCGGCAACTCCTCGATCACGCAGTCGATCTATGCCGGGCTGCAGCTCATCATGCCGGGCGAGGTGGCGCCCTCGCACCGCCACGTGCAGTCGGCGCTGCGCTTCATCGTCGACGGCCAGGGGGCCTACACCACCGTGGGCGGCGAGCGCACCACCATGTACCCGGGCGACTTCATCATCACGCCCTCGTGGGCCTGGCACGACCATGGCAACGAGGGGATCGAGGGCGTGGTGGAGCCGGTGGTCTGGCTCGACGGCCTCGACATCCCGATGCTGCGCTTCTTCGACGCCGGCTTCGCCGAGAACGACGACGCCAGGGTGCAGCACGTGGCGCGGCCCGAGGGCCACAGCCTCGCGCGCTTCGGCCACAACATGGTGCCGGTGCGGCACGACCACGCGTCGCAGACCTCGCCGATCTTCAACTACCCCTATGCACGCAGCCGCGAGGCGCTGGCGCAACTGCAGAAGCAGGAAGCGCCCGATGCCTGGCTGGGCCACAAGCTGCGCTACATCAATCCGCTGACCGGCGGCTCGCCGATGCCGACCATCTCGACCAACCTGCAGCTGCTGCCCAAGGGCTTCGCGGGCAAGACGCACCGTGCCACCGACGGCACGGTCTACAGCGTGGTCGAGGGCCATGGCAGCGCCGAGATCGCGGGCCAGCGCTTCGAGTTCGGGCCGCGCGACACCTTCGTCGTGCCCTCGTGGGCGCCGCTGCGGCTGCACGCGCCCAACGGCGACTGCGTGCTCTTCAGCTTCTCGGACCGGCCGGTGCAGCAGGCCATGGGGATCCTGCGCGAAGCCTTCCTCGAGAACGCCTGAGTCCCGGCCCTTTTCGTTTTTTTCCTTTCCCTCGACCGTTGCCGCCCCACGCGGCAGGAGCCCTCATGTCCTTCGTCTTCACGCCCCCTTCCATCGTCGGCCTGCCCATCGTCGGCAGCGACAAGCAGTTCCCCGTGCGCCGCGTCTACTGCGTGGGCCGCAACTACGCGGCCCATGCGCGCGAGATGGGCTTCGATCCCGACCGCGAGCCGCCGTTCTTCTTCTGCAAGCCCAACGACGACGCCTCGGTGGTGCCGGTGGCCGAGGGCACGACCGGCGCCATTCCCTATCCGGCGCTGACCGCCAACTACCACTACGAGGCCGAGCTGGTGGTCGCCATCGGCAAGGGCGGGCGCGACATCCCGGTGGAACAGGCCGCGAGCCACATCCACGGCTATGCCGTCGGCCTCGACATGACGCGCCGCGACCTGCAGATGAAGATGCGCGAGCAGGGCCGGCCCTGGGAGATCGGCAAGGCCTTCGACTTCTCGGCGCCGATCGCGCCGCTGCGCACGCTGGCCGAGGTGGGCGAGATCGATGCCGGCGAGATCCGCCTCGAGGTCGACGGCGAGGTGCGCCAGAAGAGCGACATCACGCACCTGATCTGGTCGGTCAACGAAGTGATCGCCAACCTGTCGACCCTGTTCGCACTGCAGCCCGGCGACCTGATCTTCACCGGCACGCCCGAGGGCGTGGGCGCCGTGAAGGCCGGCCAGACGATCAAGGTCAGCATCGAGCGGCTGCCGTCGCTCCGCGTTCGCATCGACTGAGCGAGCCGCGCATGAGCCCGACCCCTTCCCCCACCGTGCTGCTGGTCGGCGGCGGCATCGGCGGCATGGCCGCCGCGCTGGCGCTGGCACGCCTGGGCGTGTCGATCGACCTGCTCGAGCAGAGCGCCGCCATCGGCGAGATCGGCGCCGGCCTGCAGCTCGGCCCCAATGCCTTCGCCGCGCTCGACGCGCTGGGCGTGGGCGAGGCGGTGCGCCGGGGCTCGGTGTTCACCGACCGGCTGGTGATGATGGACGCGGTCGACTGCTCGGAGGTGGCCTCGGTGCCGGTCGGCGAGGCCTTCCGCGCGCGCTTTCGCAACCCCTATGCCGTGAGCCACCGCGCCGACCTGCACGGCGCGATCCACGAGGCCGTGAAGCAGCATCCGCTGATCCGCTTCCACACCTCGGCGCAGGTCGAGAGCCTCGACACCCGGGGGCAGGGCGTGGTCGCGGTCACGCGCGACGGCCGGCGCTTCCAGGCCGATGCCATCGTCGGCTGCGACGGCGTGAAGTCGGTGGTGCGCGCCGCGCTCATCGGCGACGCGCCGCGCGTGTCGGGCCACGTGGTCTACCGCGCGGTGGTGCCGGCGGCCGACATGCCGGCCGATCTGCGCTGGAACGCGCCCGTGGTCTGGGCCGGCCCGAACTGCCACCTGGTGCACTACCCGCTGCGCCATGGCGAGCAATACAACCTGGTCGTCACCTTCCACAGCCGCGAGCGCGAGGAATGGGGCGTGACCGACGGCAGCAAGGAAGAGGTGCTGTCGTACTTCGAGGGCGTGCATGCGCGCCCGCGCCAGCTGCTCGATCGCCCGACCTCGTGGCGCCGCTGGAGCACCGCCGACCGCGACCCGGTCGAGCGCTGGAGCGAGGGCGCTGCCACGCTGCTGGGCGATGCCGCGCATCCGATGATGCAGTACCTGGCGCAGGGCGCCTGCATGGCGCTCGAGGACGCGGTGACGCTCGGCGAGGCCGTGAAGGCCTGCGACTTCGACCTGCCGGCCGCCTTCCGGCTCTACGAGGCGGCGCGCGTGGCGCGCACGGCCCGCGTGGTGCTGTCGGTGCGCGAGATGGGCCGGCTCTACCATGCCAAGGGCGTGGAGCGCCTGGTGCGCAACAGCCTCTGGCCGGGCCGCACGCCCGAGCGCTTCTACGATGCGGTCGAGTGGCTCTATGCCTGGCGGCCCGAGCGCTGCCTCGACGACGCGCCCGAGGCGCTGCGGCCCCAGGCCACCGCGCTTTCGCCGCACTGACACCCGACGCCTTCAAGATCCACAACCATCGAGGCCCCAGGCCCACGGAGACAAACGACCATGAATTTCCCACGCGCACTGCTGACCGGCCTTCTCGCCCTGACCTCGCTGGCCATGGCCGGCGGCGCGGCGGCCCAGGCCGGCGACTATCCGAACAAGCCCGTGACCCTGGTCACGCCCTTCGCGGCCGGCAGCGGCCCCGACGCGGTGCTGCGGCTGGTCTCGGACAAGCTCTCGCGGCTGTGGAACCAGCGCGTGCTGATCGACAACCGGCCCGGCGGCGGCGGCTTCATCGCCATCGACCAGGCCCGGCGCGCCGCGCCCGACGGCTACACCCTGCTGCAGCTCGACAGCGAGCACGTGGCCGCGCTGCCGCACCTGTACAAGTCGCGCAACTTCGTGACCTTGCAGCACTTCGATCCGGTGGCCTCGCTGTTCCGCACGCCCTTCTTCGTGGCCGTGGGCAGCGATTCCAAGTGGAAGACCATGGGCGACCTGATCGCCGCCGCCAAGGCCGACCCCGACGCCATCGTCTACGGCTCCTGGGGCGTGGGCAGCCCGGGCCACCTGGGCGCGCAGCAGCTCGAGGCGCTGAGCGGCATCCGCATGCGCCATGCGCCCTACCGCGAGGTCTCGCAGCTGTATTCGAACGTGGGCACCGGCGAGGTGCCGTGGGCCTTCGCGAGCATCCCCTCGAGCCAGGGCATCTACAAGGCCGGCAAGCTGCGCTACATCGCCGTGGCCGCGCCCAAGCGCATTCCGCAGATGCCCGATGTGCCGACCATGGCCGAGGCCGGCGGCCCGGCCGGGCTGGAGGTCAATTCCTTCGTCTCGCTGCTCGCGCCCAAGGGCGTGCCGGCGGCCATCAAGGCGAAGATCAACGCCGACGTGGCGAAGGTCATCGCCGACCCCGAGATCCGCGCCCGCTTCGACACCTTCGCCTTCGAGCCGCTGGCCTGGTCGCCCGAGGAGATCGAGCGCCAGGCCGAGGCCAAGTCCAAGGTCTACGGCGAGCTGGTGCGCAGGGGCAACATCAGCCTCGAATAGCGGCCCGTGCCTTGCTTGGGGCAGTTAAGCTGCCCGCCTGTTTTGACACTTTTTGACATTTCTTCCTCCATGCACGCCACCAAGAGAGCCCTTCTGATCGCCTGCGGCCTGGCTGCCGCCTCGCTGCCGCTGGCCGCGAGCGCGCAGACGCCCGCCTGGCCCACCAAGCCCATCCGCCTGCTCGTGGGCTTCCCCGGGGGCTCCACGCCCGACATCGCCGCACGCACCATCGCCGAGCCGCTGTCGAAGGCGCTGGGCCAGCCGATCGTGGTCGACAACAAGCCCGGTGCCTCGGGCAACATCGCGGCCGACACGGTGGCCAAGGCCAGCGACGACCACACGCTGGGCGTCGTCATCAACGGCAACCTGACCTCGTCGAAGCTGCTCTACCCGAAGCTGCCCTACGACCCGGCCAAGGACTTCACCTACCTCTCGCTGCTCGCGACCGCGCCGCTGGTGCTGGTGGCGCAGAACAACCTGCCCTCGGGCGAGGCCTTCTTCGATGCCGGCCGCAAGGCGGGCAACAAGTGGAACTACGGCTCGGTGGGCATCGGCTCGGTCGGCCACCTGGGCATGGAGCTGCTCAAGAGCCGCGTGCCGGGCTTCAACCCCGAGCACGTGCCCTACCAGGGCAATCCGCAGGTCATCACCGGCATGCTCGGCGACCAGATCCAGATGGGCCTGATCCCGCCCGGCGTGGCCATGCCGCAGGTCAAGGCCGGCAAGCTCAAGGCCATCGGCCTGACCGCCGGCCGCAGCGCGCTGGTGCCCGAGGTGCCGCCGCTGGCCAACGCCGGCGTGCGCGACTTCAACCTCGAGGTGTGGGTGGCGCTCCTGGGCCCGGCCAACCTCTCGAAGACCGCGCAGGCGCGCATCGGGCGCGAGCTCGAGGCCGTGATGAAGCAGCCCGAGGTGCGCCAGAAGCTGTTCGAGCAGGGCTGGCAGGCCGTGGGCACCTCGCCCGACGGCATGCGCGCGCGCGTCAACGACGAGGCCGCGATCATGACCAAGATCATCTCGACCAAGGGCATCACTCTCCAATGACGGCTGCAATGACGATGGCCGAGCCGTCGCGTTCGCTGCCGGTGTTCGGCAGCTACGACGTGGTGGTGGTCGGCGGCGGTCCCGCCGGCATCGCCGCCGCCGTGAGCGCCGCGCGCCACGGCGCGAGCACCCTGCTGGTGGAGCGCTACGGCTTCCTCGGCGGCATGGGCACGGCGGGCGGCGTCACCAACTTCGCGGGCCTGTACGGCAAGCGGCGCGGCCAGATGACGCAGCTGGTGCGCGGCGTGGTCGACGAGCTGGTCGAGCGCATCGCCGCGCTCAACGGCATGAACGATCCGCAGGACGGCATGGGCGGGCGCATCCGCGTGCGCTCGTACGACACCTCGGCCTACAAGCTCGCGGCCGACCAGTTGCTCGAGGCGGCCGGCGTGAAGCTGCTGTTCCATGCCTTCGCGGCCTCGGTGATCCTCGAGGGCGAGCGCATCGCGGCGCTGGTGGTCGAGACCAAGTCGGGCCGGCAGGCGATCCGCGCCAATGCCTTCGTCGACGCCAGCGGCGACGCCGACGTGGCGGCCTTCGCGGGCGTGCCCTTCGAGGTCGGCGACGGCCACGGCAGCGGCCTGTTCCCGACCACCATGTTCCGCATCGGCCAGGTCGACGCGCCGGCCGCGCTCGAGGCCGTGGGCGAGTTCAAGGCCATCAACGACTTCATGGCGCGCGCCGAGGCGAGCAAGCCCGGCGCCTACCGCTTCCCGCGCGAGGGCGCGATCCTGCGGCCCAACAAGGACCCGCGCGAATGGCGCGCCAACGTCACGCAGATCCGCAATGCCGAGGGCCGCGCGATGAACGGCGTCGATGCGCGCGAGCTCACCGAGGGCGAGCTCGAGGGCCGGCGCCAGATCGCCGAGTACTTCCGCTTTCTCAAGGCCGAGGTGCCGGGCTTCGCGCAGTCGGCCATCGTCGAGATCGCGCCGCAGGTCGGCCTGCGCGAGACGCGGCGCATCCAGGGCCTGTACGCGCTCGAGCGCGAGGACATCCTGTCGTCGGCGAAGTTCGACGACACCATCGGCCTCAATGCCTGGCCGATGGAGATGCATGCCGATGGCCGCATCGAGTGGGCCTTCCCGCGCGATGCCGACAACGCCTACAACCACCTGCCCTGGCGCATGCTGGTGCCGCGCACCGTCGCCAACCTGCTGGTGGCGGGCCGCTGCGCCTCGATGACGCACGAGGGCCAGTCGGCCGCGCGCGCCAGCGGCGGCTGCTTCGTGATGGGACAGGCCGCGGGCACGGCGGCCGCGTCGCTGGGCAGCGGAGCGTTTGCGAACGTGGACGTGGCCGCGCTGCAGGCGAAGCTGGCGGCGGACGGGGTCGATTTGGATCGCTGAGGGAGCGGGATCGGACAGCCGGACGCAGAGGGCGCGAAGGTTTCGCGAAGGACGCAAAAAAGAAACCTGAAAAAGGTGGGCTGTCGTCGAGGCGCCGCCGCGCTCCCTTCGAGGCGAGCCTTGCTCGGGGCGCCGCGGTCGATCGGGCGCGGCCCACATCATTTCGGCTGTTCTTTCGCGTCTTTCGCGAAACCTTCGCGTCCTCTGCGTACGGTTCCCGCTTTCGGGCTTCCTGCGCGACAGCCCCCTGGCCCCATGTTTGCTATCGTTTGCGGTTCTTTCCCGTCCAGACCGCTTCCGATGACCCCCGATCCCGCCACCGCCGCCCGCCTCGTCCAAGACCTCGTCGCCTACATGCAGCTCGAACCGCTGGGCGGCGACCGCTTCCTGGCGCAGAGCGAGGACATCGGCACGCCAGCCGTGTTCGGCGGGCAGGTGCTGGGCCAGTCGCTGATGGCGGCCAACCTCACGGTCGGCGCCGACCGGCCCGTGCATTCGATGCACGCCTACTTCCTGCTGCCGGGCGAGCATGCGCCCATCGAGTACAGCGTGGACCGCGTGCGCGATGGCCGCAGCTTCACCACCCGCCACGTGGTGGCGCGCCAGCAGGAGCGCATCATCTTCGAGATGTCGGCCTCGTTCCAGACCGTGGACGAGGGCGTCGAGCACCAGATCGACATGCCCGAGGTGGCCGGCCCCGAGGGCCTGGTCAGCGAGCTCGACCAGCGCATCGCGCTCGGCGACCGGCTGCCCGAGCCCTGGCGCAGCAAGGCGATCGAGCCGCACGGCATCGAGTACCGCCGGGTCCAGCCCGACGACCTGCTCGCGCCGGTGCCGCGGCCCGCGTCCGACAGCGCGATCTGGATGCGCGCGATCGCGCCGTTGCCCGACGACCCGATGGTGCACCGCGCGCTGCTGGCCTATGCCTCCGACCACGGCTTGCTGCGCGCCGCGATGCTGCCGCACGGCCTGAGCTTCATGACCGGCCAGGTGCGGCCCGCGAGCCTCGATCACGCGATGTGGTTCCACCGCGACTTCCGTTTCGACGACTGGCTGCTCTACGTGCTCGACTCGCCGAGCGCGAGCGGCGCGCGCGGCCTGTGCCGCGGCAGCATCTACGCGCGCGACGGCCGGCTCGTGGCCTCGACGGCGCAGGAAGGCATGCTGCGCATCAGGGCGCTGAAGAAGGGGTAGACCCCAGCCTCAGAAGGTGTGGGCGATGCCGAGCTCGAAGCCCGTCGACCGGCCGCCCGCGAAGTTGCCCGCGTTGACCGCGGGCCCGCCGGGCAGCGCCATGAACGAACGCCCGCGGTTCTCGATGCGCGCCGCCTGGGTGTAGAGCGTGGTTCGCTTCGACAGCGAGTGCGCGTAGCCCACCACCCACATCGCACCGCCGTTGCCGTCGACGGGACCGGCCACGGTGCCGGGCGCGAGCTGGGTCGTGACCGCGCCCGACAGCCGCGTGCGGCCATGCGAGAGCTGCACCTTGCCGGTCTGGACCGGCACCGTCGCGGCCAGCATCCAGTTCGCCTGCCGGCTGCCGGCCGCGCGGAACTGGCGCCAGGTGCCGGCCAGCCGCACGGCACCGAAGTCCCAGGCCAGGGTGGCGACCGAATCGTCGAGCCGGTTCGTCGGCGTTCCGGCGCGCAGCTGCACGTCCGAGACCGAGTGCGCGACCGCCGCGCTGAAGGGCCCGCCGGCGTTGTAGGCGAGCCGGATCTGCCGCAGCCGCGCCGCGCCGGTGGCGACGACCTCGTTCTCGCGCAGGGCAAGGGCGAGCGTGCCCGAGAAGCCGTTCACCCTGGGGCTGAAGTACTGCAGCATGTTGCGCGCGTAATGCAACGTGGTGTCGTTCTTCGAGAGCGGGCCGAACACCGAGCGCAGCGGGCCGTTCTGCAGCGTGTCGTAGAGGTTGCCCGAGCTGCCCATGCCGATGTTGAGCCAGGGATCGTTCTCCATCCAGGTGACGTAGACCGGATGGAGGTCGTAGCCCAGGCGCAGCGTGCCCCAGCCGGGACCGAGGATCTCCACGTAGGAGCCGCGGTTCCAGAACTGGCCCGGCATGCTGGTCGAGCCGGCATTGCCGGTGTCGACGCCGACCAGGGTCTCGAGCTTGATGCCCACGCGCAGGCCGTCGCCGAGGTCCTCCGAGCCGCGGATGCCGAGGCGGCTGGTGCGGTAGCCGCCGCTGGACAGGCTGTCGATCGAGCCGACGCCGCTGTTGCTCACGTGGCGAAAGCCCGCGTCGACGATGCCGTAAAGCGTGAGCGACGACTGCGCATGGGCCTGCGATGCAAGGCCCGCGCACAAGGGCAGCGCGAACCGGAAAGCTCCGAACTTCATGATCTCCTCCTTGGGGTGGCGTGGAATGGGCGACAGCGCTCCGCCCAGGGGCGATGGGCCCCTGGGGTGCTGTTCTTCGCGGCCCGCGGGCCGTGGGTGGGGAAGGCGGCGCCTGCGCGGCGCTAGGGTTCCGGCTTCGGGAAGGCGCGGGCCTTCATCCGGGCGCGGCCTCGGCGGCCACCGGGTTCGACAGCAGGCCCACGCCTTCGATCTCGATCTCGATGCGGTCGCCGGGCTTCATCCACACCGGCGGGTTGTGCGCATAGCCCACGCCCGAGGGCGTGCCCATGGCCACCACGTCGCCGGGCTCGAGCGTCAGCGCCTCGCTCAGCAGCACCAGAGCCTGCGCCACCGTCACGAGCATGTGGTCGGTACGGTCGCTCTGCATGACGCCGCCGTTGAGGCGCGATTCGATCCGCAGCCCGCTCGCGCCGGGCGGCAGCGCCGAGGCCGGCACCAGCCACGGGCCGAAGGCACCAGTGCCGTCGAAGTTCTTGCCGATGGTCCATTGCGCGGTGCGGCGCTGGTAGTCGCGCAGCGTGCCGTCGTTGAAGCAGGCGTAGCCGGCCACGGCGTCGAGTGCTTGCGAGAGCGTGAGGTGCCGGGCGCGGCGGCCGATGACCACGGCCAGTTCGGCCTCGAAGTCGAGCTTGTCGGACACGCGCGGGCGCACCAGCGGTGCCTCGTGCGCGATCAGCGAGGTGGCGCCGCGCAGGAAGAAGCTCGGATAGTCGGGCGCGGCATTGCCGCCCTCGGCCGCGTGCGCGGCGTAGTTCAGGCCCAGGCAGATCACCTTGCCGGGGCGCGCCACCGGCGTTTCCCAGCGCACCCGCGCGGGGTCGAGCAGGGTGGCGCGCGACAGCATGGCCGCGCCCGGGCCCGAGGCCACGAGGTCCTGCCAGGCCGTGTCGTGCGCGCCGGCCGGCACCTCGGCGCCGAGGCCCCAGAGTTCGCCATGGCGTTCTACCGCCCACTGGAGGACGCCGTCCGCGGGCGTCACGCGTGCATAGCGCGCCATGTCAGAGGCTCCCCGCCGGATGGGCGGCCAGCACGGTGCCGGCCGCTTCGCCGAAGCCGACGCGCGCGCGCCCCGGCGCCTCGCACCAGCCGCGCAGGATCACGCGGTCGCCGTCGTGCAGGAAGGCGCGCCGTTCGCCGCTGTCGGCCAGCACGACCGGCTCGCGGCCGCGCCGGCTCAGCTCGATCAGGCTGCCGGCCTCGGGCGCGGTCGGCCCCGAGATCGTGCCGGTGCCGATCAGGTCGCCCGCGCGCAGGTTGCAGCCGCCCACCGTGTGGTGCGCGATCATCTGGCCGATGCTCCAGTACTGGTGGCGGAAGTTGGTGCGGCTCAGGCGCGAGGCCGGCTTGCCTGCGGGCTCGAGCCAGGCCTCGAGCTCGATGTCGAATGCGCCCGCGGCGCGATGGCCCGCCGACTCGAGATAGGGCAGCGGCTGCGGATGATCGGCCGGCCGGCGCCAGGGCACGCTGAACGGCGCCAGCGCATCGAGCGTGACGATCCAGGGCGAGAGCGTGGTCGCGAAGTTCTTGGCCTGGAACGGGCCCAGCGGCGTCATCTCCCAGGCCTGCACGTCGCGCGCCGACCAGTCGTTGAGCAGGGTGAGGCCGAACACATGGTCCATCGCATGGGCCAGCGCAACGGGCGTGCCGCGCGCGTTGCCCCGGCCGATGACCACGCCGAGCTCGAGTTCGTAGTCGAGCATCTCGCAGGGCCGCAGCACCGGCGGCTCGTCGCTAGAGGGCCTGGCCTGGCCCCACGGGCGATGGATGCGCTCGCCGCTCACGCCCAGCGACGAGCTGCGGCCGTGATAGGCGATCGGCATCCACTGGAAGTTGGGCGCGAGGGCCGCGGGCGGATTGCGCAGGCGGCCGCCGTTCTCGGCATGGTGGATCGAGGTGTAGAAGTCGGTGAAGTCGCCGACGCTGATCGGCAGCGCATGCTCGATGTCAGCGAGCGGAACGAGCGCGGCCTGCAGCGCCGCCGCCTTCGGATGCGGCTCCTGCGCATCAAGCAGGCGCACCAGCGCATGGCGCAGCGCGCGCCACGCGAGCGGACCCAGCGCGAGCAGTTCGTCGAGCGTCGAGCCGCCCGCGGCGCTCGCGGCCTGGCCGGCCAGGCCGTCGAAGCAGCCGCGCGCCTGCGCCTCGGCCAGGCACAGGGCCTGGTCGCCGATCGCGATGCCGCCCTGGAACGGGCCGTTGCCGCCCTTGCGGCGGAACACGCCGAACGGCAGGTTCTGCAAGGTGAAGTCGCAGCCGGGCGCGTGCGCGGACGCGACGATGCAGCGGCGCGCGGGGTCGTGGGTGAAGTCGAGTGCCATGGAATCCTCGCTGGAGTGGATGGACGGTGCGTGGATGACGATCAGCCCGCGTTCAGGCGTTCGTCGAAGATCGCGACGGCGCGGGTCCACCCGGCGGAGGCGCTGCGGATCTTGTGCGGGAAGCAGGCGACGTGGAAACCGTCGGCGGGCAGTG
Source organism: Variovorax sp. FG153 (assembly GCF_057809595.1). Taxonomy (NCBI): domain Bacteria; kingdom Pseudomonadati; phylum Pseudomonadota; class Betaproteobacteria; order Burkholderiales; family Comamonadaceae; genus Variovorax; species Variovorax sp. FG153. The sequence goes on along the minus strand of NZ_JBMDKG010000027.1, from coordinate 26,630 downwards.
CCTCGAGGTTGTGCAGCTTCTCGAGGTGGCAGTAGCCGATGTCGCGGCCGGCCTTGTGGCCTTCCCAGATCAGGCCCGCGTCGCCGGTCGCCTCGTACTTCTTCGCGGTGTGGACGAAGGGCGCGTCCCAGCTCCAGCCGTCGGTGCCCGTGAGCCGGATGCCGCGCTCGAGCAGGTACATGGTGGCTTCGTAGCCCATGCCGCAGCCCGAACTCACGTAGACCGGATCGCCGTAAAGCGCACCTGCGCGCGTGTTGATCATCACGATCTCGAGCGGCCGCAGCGCATGGCCGATGCGCGCGAGCTCGGCCTCCACGTCCTGGGGCTGGACCACGTAGCCGTCGGGCAGGTGCCGGAAGTCGAGCTTCACGCCCGGCTGGAAGCACCACTCGAGCGGCACCTCGTCGATGGTGATCGAGGGCCGGGGCTCGCCGAGCGACTTGTCCATCGTGCTGTGGAAGTGATAGGGCGCATCGAGGTGCGTGCCGTTGTGCGTCGACAGCGACACGCGCTCCACGGCCCAGGCCTCGCCGTCGGGCAGGTCTTCCTTCTGCAGCTTGGGAAAGAAGTTCGTGAGCTGGTGGTGCGAGTTCTGGTGGTGGAAGTACTCGATCTTCGGACCCTTGCCGGGCGGGTCCGAGAGCACGTCGTTCTCGAGGTAGATGGACAGGTCGACGAACTTGCGATGCATGGAGGTCTCCGAGGTGGGGTTCGTGGGGGATGGGGTTGTTCATTCGGGCGCGATGCCGGCCGCAGCCAGTGCCCTGGCCCACAGCGGTTCCTGTTCGCGGATGAAGCGGGCGAACTCGTCGCTCGACATCGGCATCGGCTCGCCGCCGAGGCCGCGCAGGAAGCTCGCGGTGTCCTCGCTCGCGAGGATCTGCTGCAGCGTCTCGTGCAGCTTGTCGACCACGGCCCTGGGCGTGCCGACCGGCACGACGAAGCCGCTCCAGCCCGTGAACTCGGTGGCGCCGGGCAGCACTTCGCGCAGGGTGGGCACCTCGGGCAGCAACGCGGCGCGGCGCGCCGAGGTGACCGCCAGCGCCCTGAGCTTGCCGGCGCGGATCTGCGGCAGCACCGCGCCGAGGTCGGTGAACAGCAGCGGCATCTCGCCCGAGAGGGTTTCGACCACCGCCTGCGGGCCGCTCTTGTAGGGCACGGCGACGATGTCGATGCCCGCGGCCTGCTTCACGCTCGCGCCCGCCACCGCGCCGGTGGCATGCGAGTAGGCGTACGACAGCTTCCCCGGGTTCGCGCGGGCGTGGGCCAGCATCTCGGCGAAGCTGCCGAACGCACTGCCTCGCGGATTCGTGACGACCGCCGACGGTATCTGGAACAGGCTCGCCACCGGCACCATGTCCTTGCGCGGATCGAAGGGCAGGCGCTTGAACATGTGCAGCGCCGCCACCGTGTTGGTGTTCGAGATCTGCGTGATCGTGTAGCCATCGGGCGCGGCGCGAAGCCCCTGGGCCAACCCGATGGTGCCGGCCGCGCCGACCACGTTGTCGACCACGAAGGGCTTGCCGAGCGCCAGGCTCATCTTGTGGGCGAAGTGGCGCGTGACCGCGTCCGCCGTGCCGCCGGCCGGGAACGGCAGGATCAGCCGCACGGGCCTGGCCGGGTAGGCCTGGGCCCAGCAGCCCAGCGCGGGAAGGCCGAGCGCGAGTGCCGTGAGACCGGCGCGAAGCCAGCCCCGGCGTTGCGTCGAAGAAATCATGTCTCCTGCTCCTTGTGGTTGCCGGCGCATCGAGGCTGCCGGTCGGGATGAATCGATGGATCGACGGTCTAGACGCCCAGCCCCGGCATGCCGCTCGGCAGGCCCAGCCGCACGCGGCCGTAGGCCGGGCCCGACACGTCCCACTGCAGGCCGAACTGCGCGGCGCCGGCATGCACGTCGCGCCACATGCGCTGGATCGGATCGGCCTCCTGCAGGCCGGCGCCGCCGGTGCCCGCGAACACCAGGTCGACGGCCTGGGTGACGAGGCGCGCGCAGAAGGCCGAGTCGCGGCGCAGGCGCGCGCCGAGGGCGCCGGGGATGGCGGGATGGCTCTCGAGCGAATCCATCGCATCGCACCAGCTGCGCCGCGCGACGAGCTGCGCCGTGTCGAGCAGCGCCTCGACATGGGCGACGCGGTCCTGCACGCCCGGCAGCTCGGCCTGGCTGCGCGCGCCGACCGTGGTCTTGCGCTGCCGCGTGCGTTCGACGTACTCGTTGGCCGCCGCGCGCGCGGCACCGAGCAGCACGGGCAGCAGCACGAAGCCGCCGACGCCCTGCATGGTCACGCGGAACAGCGGCGCCGCGTGGAGGGCCAGGCCCGGCGCCTGCGCGGCGGCGACCTCGTCGAAGGACAGGCTGCGGTAGCCGGGCACGAGGGCCTTGCCGACGGCGACGTCCTTGCTGCCGGTGGCGCGCAGGCCCACCACGTGCCAGGTGTCGATGACCTCGTAGTCCTCGCGCGGCAGCAGGAAGTAGCGCGGCCGCGGCGGCTCGCCGGGCGCGTCGCTGGCCATGGCGCCGAGCACGCACCAGCCGCAGGGATCGATGCCGCTGGAGAACGGCCACTGGCCCTCGAGCTCGTAGCCGCCGTCGACCTGGCGCGCCGTGCCGCGCGCGAAGATGTACGAGGAGCCGACCAGCGTGTCGGGCGATGGGCCCCAGACCTCCTGCTGCGCCTCGTCCGGCCAGAGCGCGAGGAACTGGTGGTGATAGGCCAGGTTCGACAGCACCCAGGCGCTCGACGCGCAGCCCTGCGCGATCTCCGTGCAGATGTCGAAGAAATCGGCCGGGTGCAGTTCGGCGCCGCCCGCGCGCGCCGGCTGCAGGGCGCGGAACAGGCCCGCGCGATGGAAGTCGTCGATGGTCTCGTCGGGCACGCGGCGCAACCGTTCGGCCTGCGCGGCGCGTTGCCGCAGCACGGGCTGGAGTTCGCGTGCGCGCCGCAGCAGTTCGCTGGCGGCGGTGTCGGATGAAGTGCGGGGATGAGCCTGTGTTTGCATGGTCGGATGCGCCGGATGGTGAGTCGTTGCGACCGGATGCTAGTGATAGAACTATCAATTAATGATAGGGTTATCACCATGCGTGCGGGCATCCAACGCATCCTGAATCAATTGTTAATCCCTCAGATAAGGCATCCGTCCCGCAGGCGCCTCGAAAGGCGGCTGAAAATTTTGGTGATAATCCTATAAAGAAAGATCGGGCTGCTCGATACGATCGCCCGAGGCCGGCAATCGCGCCCCAGGCCACTCACGGGAGTTCTTCATGGGCATTCGCAGACTCGAACACTTCAACATCCGCACCGAACGGCTCGAGGCCACGCTGGATTTCTATACGCGCGTGCTGCTGCTGCGCGACGGGCCGCGGCCCGGCAATCCGCCGCGCGCGACCGGCGCCTGGCTCTACGACGCGGACGACGTGCCCGTGGTCCACCTCACGGCCTTCGACCGCAACGATGCGCAGCGGCTGGCATGGATCGACGAATACCTGGGCCCGCGCGATCCCGATTCGCTGCAGGGCAGCGGGGCCATCGACCACGTGGCGTTGCTGGCCGAGGGCTACGAGGAGACCATCGCGCGCTGCCGGGCGCTCGGCGTGCCGTACCGCGAGCGCCTGGTCGCGGCGCTGGACCTGCGGCAGATCTTCGTCACCGACCCCAACGGGATCTCGATCGAACTCAACTACCGCTGAGCCGCCACGCCATGCATGCAGCCACCACTTCCGCCGTCGACCGCCGGCAGTTGCGCGACGTCTTCGGCGCCTACATCACGGGCGTCGCCGTCATCACCACGCTCGACGCCGAGGGCCGCCCCTGCGGCGTGACGGCCAACTCGTTCAGCTCGGTGTCGCTCGATCCGCCGCTGGTGCTCTGGAGCCAGGCGCTCAATGCGCGCAGCTTCCCCGCCTTCAGCCGGCACGAGCGCTTCGTCGTGAACGTGCTCGCGAAGCACCAGCTCGAGCTCTCGCAGCGCTTCGCGATTCCGGGCGCCGACAAGTTCGCCGGCGTCGATTGCCGCCCGGGCATCGGCGGCCTGCCGGTCCTCGCGGACTGCTGCGCCCATTTCGAATGCCGCAAGGTCACGACCTGGCCCGGCGGCGACCACGCGGTGTTCCTCGGGCTGATCGAGCGTTTCGAGCGCTCGGCCTCCGAGGGCCTGGCCTTCGGCGGCGGCCGCTACCTGGTCACGCGGGCCCATGCGGAGGCGGCGGGCGCGCCCGGGTGAACTGGTATCGTGCCGGCTCCCGCCGCACCGGCACCGGCCACCTTCCCAGCGACCTCGCATGCCACGCGCTCCTTCCGCCTCCAGCCCTTCGGATTCCGCGGCCCCCGCAACCGGCGGCGTCGTGCGCCTGCGGCGCGCCGACCGCGAGCGCGAGATCGTGCAGGGCGCGATCCAGTACTTCGCCGACGTCGGCTTCGCAGGCGACACCACGGGCCTGGCGCGTCAGCTCGGCGTGGCGCAGCCGCTGCTCTACCGTTACTTCCAGAACAAGGAGGCGCTGATCGAGCGCGTGTTCCAGGAGACCTTCCTGTCGAACTGGAATCCGCTGTGGGAGGAAATGATCCTCGCGCCCGAGCAGGCGGTCGCGCAGCGCCTGCTCGACTTCCACCGCGACTTCGCGCGCGTGCATTTGCGGCGCGAGCGCGTGCGACTGTCGCTGTTCTTCGCCCTGCACGGCTGGGACATGTCGCCGTACTTCCGTGTCATGCGCCAGCGCGTCTACGAACCGATCGCGCTCTCGCTGCGCCAGTACACGGGCGCCGGCCGCGATGGCCAGTCTTTCGCGGTGCAGGAGATCGAGCTCGCGAAGACGGTGGTCGAGAAGATCCAGTACCACGGCATCCGCCAGTGGGTCTACGGCCTGCCGGTGCCCGAGATCGAACCCGTGATCCAGGCCAGCGTGGCCAGCCTGCTCGACGGCGTGGGCGCGGTGTTGGGCAAGCCGGCGGCCAAGTCCTCGTGAACGCGGGCGCCTCCTAGGCGCCGCTGCTCAGGGCCAGCGGCGGATCCTGCGTGACCGCGCTGCCCGCGCGCTCGTCGAGCACGCGCTGGTAGTTGTCGCGCAGCAGGATGCCCGCGTAGTAGACGTGCTCGCGCATCAGCTGCTCGGCGCGCGCCGCGTCGCCGTCGATCACGGCCTGCACGATGCGGTGGTGGTCGTCGTGCGAACGCAGGATCACGCCGTGGTCGTGCCACAGCATGATGCGGTCGGAGGCGAAGGGCACGGCCTGTGCCTGCGCGCCGAAGCGCACCACCCACGGGTTGCGCGCGCCCTGCATCAGCGCGTTGTGCAGCGTCACGTTCATCTGCTGGTAGGGCGCGAGGTCGTCGAGCAGCAGCTGTCCCTTGGCCAGGATCTCGTCGCCGGTGCGCAGGCAGTCGCGCAGCAGCGCGGCGGTCGCGTCGTCCACGCCGAGCGCCGCGAAGCGCCGGCAGGCCAGGCCCTCGAGCACCGAGCGCACCTCGTAGGCGGCCAGGATGTCCTCGAGCGCGAAGGCGCGCACCAGATAGCCCTTCTTCGGCTGGTGATCGATCAGCCCTTCCATCGCCAGCGCGGCGAGCGCGGCGCGCACCGGCGTGCGCGACACCTTGAGGGTCTCGGCGATCGGCACCTCCTCCACCCGCGTGCCCGGCGTGAGCCGTCCGTGCAGGATCCAGGTGCGCAGCGTCTCGGTGACTTGTTGAGAGAGTGTGTCCATGTCAGGTATACATGATGCCGTGGAAACTGGTTCAATAGTCGTCGAATAAGGGAAAACGAGGGCGTGCAAAGATTGGCATGTATACACAATGCGGTCCTCGATTCACTTTCACGCCGCATCCGACGCGGCTTCGGAGACCTCGCATCCCATGGCGGAACATCATGCACAAGCCCCCGGCCGGCTGGCCCTCGTGACCGGCGGCGGCCGCGGCATCGGCGAGGCCGTGTGCCGGCGCCTCGCGGCCAGCGGCCTGCGCGTCGTCGTGGCCGACATCGACGGCGACAACGCGCGCGCCGTGGCCGCCTCGCTCGGCGCGGGCCACCATGCGCGCCAATTCGACGTGAGCGACGAGGCCGCGGTCGAGGCCGCCTTCGAGGAGATCGAGGCCGGCATCGGCCCGGTCGGCGTGGTGGTCTGCGTGGCCGGCCTGCTGCTGATGCCCGGCGGCGAACGCTCGCCGATCAAGGACACCTCGCTCGAGGACTGGGAGCGCACCTTCGCCGTGAACGCGCGCGGCGTGTTCCTCTGCGGCCGCGCCTACCTGCGCCGGCGCGAGGCGCGGCCGGTGGCGCACGGGCGCATCGTCACCTTCGGCTCGGTGGCCGCGCAGCTCGGCGGCTACCGCTCGAGCGCGACCTACATCGGCGCCAAGGCCGCGGTGCTGGGCCTGACCAAGGCCATGGCGCGCGAGTCGGCGCACCTGGGCGTGACCGTCAACTCGGTCGCGCCGGGCCTGATCGACACCGAGATGCTGCGCGGCACCGTGCAGAGCAGCGGCGCGCTGACGGCCGCGGCCGCCAACATCCCGCTCGGTCGCATCGGCACGGTGGACGACGTGGCCGGCGCGGTCGACTACCTGGTCTCGGAGCAGGCGGCGTACATCACGGGCAACGTGATCGACGTCAACGGCGGCTACCGCATGCAGTAAGGCCCGGCGCCAGCGACCGGGCGACGCCTTTCACTCACCCATACCAACGGAGACACGTCATGAAGAAGAACTTCCTCGCCCTGGCATTCGGCGCCGCGCTGTGCGCCCTGGCGGGCACCGCCGCCGCGCAGGCCGAGCCCGGCCTGACCGACAAGACCATCAGGATCGGCATGTTCTCGCCGATGTCGGGTGCGTCGATGAACTACGGCTTCGACGTCATCAACGCCGCGAAGATGTACTACGACAAGGTCAACAAGGAAGGCGGCGTGAACGGCCGCAAGATCGAGCTCGTGGTGGAGGACGACCGCTGCAACGCCAACGACCTGCTGGCCGCGGTCAAGAAGCTCACCGAGCAGGACCAGGTGTTCCTGCTCAACGGCGGCTCCTGCTCGGCCGCCGTGGTCGGCGCGCGCGAATACGTCGAGCGCGCGAAGATTCCGCTGGTGATGCTCAACGCCTCGGGCGACGGCGCGCTGTATCCGCCTTCCAAGTACATCTACGGCGCGTTCTCGATCTCGCAGCATGCGGTCGGCGGCTCGATGGTGCAGTTCGCGAGCGAGCACCTGAAGGCGAAGAAGATCGGCTACATCAACCACGACGACGCCTACGGCGGCTGGAACCTCGAGTCGGCCCAGGCGCAGGCCAAGGCGCTCGGCGGCGTCGACCTGCAGGTGCAGTCGGTCAACCCGAACATCACCGACGTCACGGCGCCGATGCTCAAGATCAAGGCCGCCAACCCCGACGTGCTGCTGCTCACCACCTACGCGCGGCCCGTGAGCCTGATCGTCAAGCGCGCCTTCGAGCTCGGCTTCAACAAGCCGATCGTGCTCGCCGTGAACTCCACCGCCGACCTCAAGCAGCTGGTGGAGAACGTGGGCAACAAGGACGCCTTCAAGAACGTCTACATCCAGGAAGTGCTGGCCGACGTGCCCGGCGGCCCCAAGCTCAAGTGGGTCTACGACATGTACAAGGCGGCCTATCCCGAGCTGGCCGCCAAGCCCGGCTATCCGCAGACCTACATGCCCTACGGCATTCCCTCGGCCATGGCGGTGGTCAATGCGCTGAAGGCGGCCGGCCCCAGCCCCACGCGCGAGAAGGTGCTCACGGCGTTGTCGACCATGAAGTTCGACTCCGGCGTGATGGCCGGGCCGATCGAGTTTGGCCCCGACGACCGCGCGGCGCAGGAGGCGGCCATCTACATCAAGTTCGACGCAACCAACATGACGCTCGTGCCCGGCAGCTACAAGAGCGTGTGGAAGTACAAGCCCTGAGGGCGGCTGCGATCCCATGAGCCTTTCCGACATCTGGCTGTTCGTGCAGCAGGGCGTGCTGTCCGGCATCGTCACCGGCAGCGTCTACGCGCTGCTCGCGGTGGCGATCGTCATGGTCTTCAAGACCACCGACGTGCCGAACTTCTCGCAGGGCGAGATCTTCATGGCCGGCGGCTACCTCGCGCTGTTCCCGCTGGTGGTGTGGGGCTGGCCCTACTGGGGCGCGGTGCTCGCGAGCCTCGCGGTCACGGCGCTCGTGGCCGCGCTGTTCCAGCGCGTGGTGATGCAGCGCGTGACCGCCTCGCGCGGCGTCGGCGTGCAGCTCGTGATCGCCACGCTGGGCTTCGCCTACCTGCTCAAGGGCCTGGTGCGCAAGACCGGGCTGGGCGACACGCCGCGCTCGCTGCCCTCGCTGGTGCCGCAGGACCCGATCACCATCGGCCAGGCCTCGCTCACGCTGCTCGACCTCGCGATCTTCGGCACCGCCGTGGTGGTGATGGTGCTGCTGTACCTGATGTTCACGCGCACCCGCACCGGCCAGGCCATGCGCGCGGTCGGCATGAACCCGCGCGGCGCGCAGATCGTGGGCGTGAAGCTGGGCACCATCCGCATGAAGATCTGGGCCCTGACCGGGCTGCTCTCGGCCATCGCGGCGCTGCTGATCACGCCCAAGATCCTGATCACGCCCGACATCGGCCACATCGCGATCCTGGCCTACGCGGCCGCCATCGTCGGCGGCTTCACCAGCCTGCCGGGCGCGGTGGTCGGCGGCTTCGTCATCGGCATCGTCGAGAACCTGGTGGGGCTGTTCATCTCGTCCAACGCCATCGTGGTCGCACCCTTCGTCGCGATCATGGTGGTGCTGCTGGTGCGGCCGCAGGGCCTGTTCGGCGGCAAGCCGCAGGTGAAGAAGGTATGAGCATGCAGACGACTTCTCCCTGGTGGGATCGCGGCGTGCTGATCGCCATGGCCGTGGTGCTCGCGGTGCTGCCCTTCGCGGCCAGCGGCTACGTGCTGTACGTGGTCAACCTGCTGATGGTGTTCAGCGTGCTCGCGCTCGGCATGCACCTGGTGATCGGCGAGACCGGCCAGTTCGCGCTCTCGCACGCGGCCTTCTTCGGCATCGGCATCTACACGGCCGGGCTCATCAACAACCAGTGGCAGCCGCCGTTCGTGGTGTCGATCCTCGCGGGCGCGCTGCTCGCGGCCGCGCTGGGCTGGGTCATCGGCCTCTTGGCGCTGCGCATGCGCGACATCTACCTGGCGCTCGCCACCTTCGCCTTCGGCGAGGCGATGCAGTGGGTGTTCCTCAACTGGGAGCAAGTGACCAACGGCTCGAACGGCCTGCAGATGAAGCCGGCCGCGCTCGGCGGCCTGCGGCTGATGAACGACCTGCAGGCCTATCCCTTCGTGGTCGCGATCGCGGCGCTGATGCTGTGGCTCACGGTGGCGCTGTCGCGCTCGCGGCTGGGCTCGTCGTTCCGCGCGGTGCGCGAGAGCGACGTGGCGGCGATCGCGATGGGCGTGAACACGCGCGCGGTCAAGGTCACGGCCTTCGTGCTGTCGGCCGCCTTCGCGGGCGTGGCCGGCGGCATGTACACGCTGTTCACCTCCTTCATCCATCCCGAGAGCCTGGGCTTCCAGACCACGATCCTGATCCTCACCATGGTGGTGGTCGGCGGGCTGGGCTCGGTGCGCGGCGCGGTGGCGGGCGCCATCGTGTTCGGCCTGGCCTCGGAGCTGCTGCGCCAGGCACCGTCCTACCAGGAGATCATCTACGGCGGCATCCTGATGCTGTTCATGATGTTCCTGCCCAAGGGCATGGCCTCGTTGTTCGCGGCACGCAAGGCCACGCGCCGCGCGGCCCCGGCGGGAGGCGCGCGATGAGCACGACCAATGCCACCGCTTTCCTCGACGTGCGCGACATCAGCGTGGTGTTCGGCGGCCTCAAGGCGGTCAACGGCCTGTCGTTCCAGGTCGAGCAGGGCCGCATCCATGCGCTGATCGGGCCCAACGGCGCCGGCAAGTCGACCACCTTCAACTGCATCTCGCGCTTCTACACGCCCAGCAGCGGCAGCGTCGTCTTCGAGGGCCGCGAGCTCACGCGCGTGTCGCCCTACCGCATGGCCTCGCTGGGCATCGCGCGCACCTTCCAGAACCTGGAACTGTTCGCCGAACTCTCGGTGCTCGAGAACGTGCTGCTCGGCACCCATGCGCGCGGCACCGGCACGCTGGGCCGGCTGCTGCGCCGCCCCGACCGCGAGACCGAGGACTTCGCGCTGCACCTGCTCGAGCGCGTGGGCCTGGCCGACGAGCGTCACCAGCCCGCGCGCGACCTCGACTTCGGCCGCCAGAAGCTGCTCGAGCTGGCGCGCGCGCTGGCCATCCGCCCCAAGCTGCTGCTGCTCGACGAGCCCGCGGCCGGCCTGCGCAACCGCGAGATCGAGAGCCTGGACCGGCTGCTCAAGGAGCTGGTGGCGCGCGACGGCATCACGGTGCTGCTGGTCGAGCACGTGATGCAGCTCGTGATGTCGATCTCGGACCGCATCACCGTCATGGCCTTCGGCGAGAAGATCGCCGAGGGAACGCCCGCGCAGATCGGCAGCGACGCGCGCGTGATCGAGGCCTATCTGGGCAAGGGAAGTGCAAAGGGGGCCGCGCATGGCTGAATCGCTGTTGTCGTTGCGCGCCATCTCGGCCGCCTACGGCCGCATCCAGGCGCTGAGCCATGTCTCGGTCGACGTGCCCGAGGGCGAGATCGTCGCGCTGCTCGGCAGCAACGGCGCGGGCAAGACCACCACGCTCAACTGCATCTCGAACATCGTCGACTGCACCGAGGGTGAGGTGCGGCTGGCCGGCGAGCGCATCGACCGGCTGGGCTCCGACGCGCTGGTCCAGCGCGGCATCGTGCAGGTGCCCGAGGGCCGGCAGGTGTTCCGCGACATGAGCGTGCGCGAGAACCTCGACCTGGGCGCCTACCTGCGGCGCGACCGCGCGGGCATCCGCAATGACCTCGAGGCCGTGTACGCGATGTTCCCGCGCCTCAAGGAGCGCCAGGGCCAGATGGCGGCCACGCTCTCGGGCGGCGAGCAGCAGATGCTCGCGATCGGCCGCGCCGTGATGGCGCGCCCGCGCGTGATGCTGTTCGACGAGCCCTCGATGGGCCTGTCGCCGCTGCTGGTGGAGCAGATGTTCGAGATCATCGAGCGGCTGCACCGCGAACAGAAGATCACCATCCTGCTGGTCGAGCAGAACGTGCAGCTCGCGCTCGCGGTGTCGAGCTACGGCTACATCCTCGAGAACGGCGAGATCTCGCTGCACGGCCCCGCCGCGCAGCTGGCCAACGACGAGGCCGTGCGCCGCGCCTACCTCGGCGTCTGAACGGCGCCGCTTTCGCAAAGGAATTCCCATGCTTCTGAAGGACAAGCTCTCGCTCGTCACGGGCGCCGCGCGCGGCCTCGGCGAGGCCATCGCGCGCCGCATGGCGGCCGAAGGCGCGCACGTGCTGGTGGTCGACCGCGACCTCGAGCCCGCGCAACGGGTGGCCGCCTCGATCCGCGCCGCGGGCGGGCGCGCCGATGCCGACAGCGTCGACGTCGGCGACGCGGCGGCGGTCGACGCGCTCGCCGCGCGCATCGCCGCGGCGCATGGCGACATCGACGTGCTGGTGAACAACGCCGGCATCTCCGCGCGCTCGAAGTTCGACGAGCCCGGCGCGCGCGAGGCCTGGGACCGCGTGCTGTCGGTCAACCTGCAGGGCGTGTTCAACGTGACGCAGGCCTTCGTGCCCGCGCTCAAGCGCACGCACGGCAGCATCGTCAACCTGACGTCGATCGTGGCCTTCGGCGCGGGCATCTCCTCGGCCGGCTACGTGGTGGCCAAGGGCGGCGTGCGTTCGCTCACGCAGGTGCTGGCGCGCGACCTCGCGCCCTGGGGCGTGCGCGTGAACGCGGTGGCGCCCGGCCTCATGGTGACCGACATGACGGCCGGCCAGCGCGAGACCGAGCACGGCACCGACTGGTACATGAGCCGCGTGCTCACCAAGCGCCACGGCGAGGCCGACGAGATCGCCGGGCCGGTGGTCTTCCTCGCCTCCTCGATGGCCAGCTACGTCAATGGCGTGGTGCTGCCGGTCGACGGCGGCTACCTCGCGGCCTGAGCGCCGCTTCGACGGAACAACGATGAACAACAGCAGTGAAGAAGACAAGCCGCTGGTCCTGGTGACCGGCGGCGCCAGCGGCATGGGCCGCGCCATCGTCGAGCGCCTGGCGCGCGACGGCTGGCGCGTGGTGATGGCCGACTACAACGGCGCGCTGGCCGAGCGCGAGACCCAGGTGCTGCGCGCCGCCGGCCTCGATGTCGACTACCGCGCCATCGACCTGACCGACGAGGCCGCGGTGCGCGCGATGGTGCAGTCGCTGCCGCCGCTCGCCGCGCTGGTGAACAACGCCGGCATCTTCGACGAGCGCGCCTTCATGGACGTGAGCTCGGCCGACTTCCGCCGCATGTACGAGGTGAACCTGCTCGCGGTGGCCACGCTCACGCAGGAGGCCGCGCGCAAGATGGCCGACGGTGCGCGCATCGTCAACATCGCCTCGCGCGCCTACCTGGGCGCGAAGAACCATCCGCACTACGTGGCCTCGAAGGCCGCGCTGGTGGGCTACACGCGCGCCAGCGCGATGGAGCTCGCGCCGCGCGGCATCCTGGTGAACGCGATCGCGCCGGGCCTGATCGACACGCCGCTGCTGCGCGCGCTCACGCCCGAGCGCCGCGCCGCGCAGCTCGCGCTGCAGCCCACGGGCGCGGCCGGCCGGCCCGAGGACATCGCGCAGGCCGTGGCCTTCTTCGCCTCGCCGGCCACCGGTTTCGTCACGGGCCAGGTGCTGTTCGTCGACGGCGGCAAGTCGCTCGGCGGCTCGGGGGCGTGATGGCGCCATCGCAGGAGAAGACCGAGTACGACGTGGTCGTGATCGGCAGCGGCGCGGGCGGGCTCGCGGCCGCGCTGACGGCGAAGCTCGAGGGCCTCGACGTGCTGGTGATCGAGAAGACCGACCGCATCGGCGGCTCGACCGCGATCTCGGGCGGCGCGGTGTGGGTGCCGCTCAACGACCAGGCCGAGGCCGCGGGCCATCCCGACACGCCCGAGAAGGCGCTGACCTACCTGCGCAACACGGTGGGCGCGGCCGGCGACGAGGCGCTGCGCCATGCCTTCCTCGAGGCCGGGCCGCGCGCGCTGCGCTACCTGCGCGAGCGCACCGACGTGCAGCTCGCCGCGCGCACCTACTCGCCCGACTACCACCCCGACCGCGAGGGCGCCGCGATGGGCGGCCGCTCGCTCGATCCGATCGAGTTCGACGGCCGGCTGCTCGGCCCGCACTTCCGCACCCTGCGCGATCCGCTGCCCGAGTTCTGCGTGCTCGGCGGGATGATGGTCAACATGACCGACGTGAAGCACCTGCTCGCGGTCACGCGCTCGTTCGCGTCGTGGAAGCACGGCATGAAGCTGGTGCTGCGCTACTTCGCCGACCGCCTGGGCGGCCACCACCGCGGCACGCGGCTGCTGCTGGGCAATGCGCTCGCGGGGCGGCTGTTCCACGGGCTGCTGAAGGAGAAGATCCCGTTCTGGATCGAGACGCCCGCGCTGGCGCTCGAACAGGATGCGGGCGGTGCCGTGACCGGCGTGCGCGTGAAGCGCGATGGCCGCGAGATCGTGCTGCAGGCGCGGCGCGGCGTGGTGGTCGCGACCGGCGGCTTTCCGTGGAATGCGCAGATGCGCGCCGAGCACTATCCCGCACCGACCGGGCCCTACTCGATGTCGCCGCAGGGCAATGTCGGCGAGGGCATCGCGATGGCGCGGCAGGCCGGCGGCGTGCTCGGCACCGACCACACGGGCCCGGCGCTGTGGGCACCGGTGTCGATGATGAAGCGCCCCGACGGCAGCATGCTGCGCTATCCGCACCTGGTGTGGGACCGCGCCAAGCCCGGGCTGATCGCGGTCGATGCGCGCGGCGAGCGCTTCGTCAACGAGTCGACTTCGTACCACGAGTTCGTGCGCGGCATGTACCAGGCCAACGAGGCCGGCACGAGCGTTCCGGCGCTGCTGGTGTGCGACAGCGACTTCATGGAAAAGTGGGGCCTGGGCCTCGCGCTGCCGGGCGGGCGCTCGCGCGAGCACCTGGTGCGCGCCGGCTACCTGTACCGCGCCGACACGCTCGAGGCACTGGCACGCCAGGCCGATGTCGACCCCGACGGCCTCGCGCGCACCGTGGCCGCGTTCAACCCACCGGCCGCGCGCGGCGAGGACCCGGCCTTCGGCAAGGGCAGCACGGCCTACAACCGCTACCTCGGCGACCCCGAGCACCAGCCCAATGCCTGCGTGGCGCCGGTCGCGAAGGCGCCGTTCTACGCGGTCAAGGTCTATCCCGGCGACATCGGCACGGCCCTGGGCGTGCGCGCCGATGGCCATGCGCGCGTGCTCGATGCGCGCGGCACGCCGATCGCGGGCCTGTACGTGGCCGGCAACGACATGCACTCGGTGATGGGGGGCGAGTATCCTGCGCCCGGCATCACGCTGGGACCGGCCCTGACCTTCGGCTGGGCCGCCGGCATGCACCTGGCCCATGGCCATGACGAACACGCCTGACCCCACCCACTTCACATCCATCATGAAGATCTTCTATTCCCCCGCTTCCCCCTTCGTGCGCAAATGCATGGTCGTCGCGCACGAGCTCGGCATCGCCGAGCGCATCGAGCGCCTGCCGAGCGCGGCCGGCCCGGTGAAGCGCGACGCGACCATCCTGCCGACCAACCCGCTGGGCCAGGTGCCGACCTTCCTCACCGACGATGGCCAGGCGCTGTTCGACAGCCGCGTGATCTGCGAGTACCTCAACGACCAGCAGGGCGGCACGCTGTTCCCCGCCTCGGGCAAGGCGCGCTGGGCACGCCTCACCGAACTCTCGCTGGCCGACGGCATGACCGCCGCCGCGCTGCTCGCGCGCTACGAGAACGTGCTGCGTCCGCAGGAATTCCGCTGGGCCGACTGGACCGACGGCCAGCTCGCGAAGGTGCGCACGGGGCTCGAATGGCTCGAGAAGGAAGCGGCCGGATTCGGTGAACGTGTGGACATCGGGACCATCGCCTTCGGCTGTGCGCTGGGGTACATGGACTTCCGGTTTCCGGATGTGGATTGGCGTGCTCAGGCGCCTCGCAGCGCTGAGTGGTTCGAGGCGTTCAATCGGCGGGCTTCGATGCAGGCTACGTTGCCTACGGCTTGAGTTTTTTGCGGGTGGGGCGGGCTCACGCCGATGGGGTACTCCCCTCCGCGAATGTCCCCCGCCTTCGGCTCCTCCTTTATTTCGCTGCGGGGAGTACCCCATCGACGCGCGCCTGGACGCAGCGGTTGTTGAACCGCCGGCACCACCGCAGCGCCTCTCGTGCACAGGGCAGTGGGTGCTTCCCGCAGCGAAATCAAGGAGGAGCCCGAAGGGCGGGGGACATTCGCGGAGGGAAGTACCCGATGCCCTGTGCACGCGCCCCGAACAAAAAAAGCCCAGCTTGGCAAAGCCGAAGATTCCTTGGCTAAATGCGACCCTCCGCAAGAAACCAAGGACCCCGAATGTCTTCTGAGCAAAAAAAGGTAGCCATCGTCACCGCAGGCGGCAGCGGCATGGGCGCCGCCGCGGCCCGCAAGCTCGCGCAGGACGGTTTTCGCGTCGCCATCCTCTCCTCCTCGGGCAAGGGCGAGGCCCTCGCGAAGGAGCTGGGCGGCATTGGCGTGACCGGCTCCAACCAGTCGAACGACGACCTCAAGACACTCGTCGACCGCGTCATCGCCGAGTGGGGCCGCATCGACGTGCTCGTCAACAGCGCCGGCCACGGCCCGCGCGCGCCCATTCTGGAAATCACCGACGACGACTGGCACCGCGGCATGGACGTCTACCTGCTGAGCGCCGTGCGCCCCAGCCGCCTCGTCACGCCGCACATGGTCAAGCAGGGGGGCGGCGCCATCATCAACATCTCGACCTTCGCCGCCTTCGAACCCGATCCCGTGTTTCCGACCTCGGGCGTGTTCCGCGCCGGCCTCGCCGCCTTCACCAAGCTCTTCGCCGACCAGTATGCGGAGCACAACGTGCGCATGAACAACGTGCTGCCCGGCTTCATCGACAGCCTGCCCGAGAAGGAAGTGTTCCGCGAACGCATCCCCATGGGACGTTATGGCCGCAGCGACGAGATCGCCGCCACCATCGGCTTTCTCGCTTCCGATGGCGCGGGCTACATCACCGGCCAGAACCTGCGCGTCGACGGGGGCATCACGCGCTCCGTCTGAGGCCGTCATGGGCGCTGCCTACAATCGGCGCCCATGTGCCCGAGGACGTCCCGCCATCCCAACAAGCTTCGCGCGGACGTCCTTCTCTTCAGCCGGCATGCCCGCCGGCGCGCCTCCTGCTATGCGCTCGCTCGCATCGCGCGCGACAGCCAGTCCCGGCAATCGGGCTGCTCGCGGCTGACTCCCCCTTGAGCCTGGCGCATTGAATGAAGCGCGGCGGCAGCGCCCGCCGCTTTCTCCCTTGCGCCGCCAGCCGGCGCGATGCCTTCCAACGTCCCGCGATGCCTTGCCGGCACGCGGGCTGCTTTCCGTTTTTTTCCATGTCTTCCCGCTACAGCCGCCTGCGCACCGAGTGGTGCCCGAGCATTCCGCGCGAACTGATGGCCGGCGCCGTCGCCACCTTCGCGCTCATTCCCGAGGTCATCGCCTTTTCCTTCGTTGCCGGCGTCGACCCCGCGGTGGGCCTGTTCGCCTCCTTCGTCATCGGCATCGTCATCGCCTTCACCGGCGGGCGCCCCGCCATGGTCTCGGCCGCGGCCGGATCGGTGGCGCTGGTGGCCGCGCCGCTGGTGCATGCGCACGGCCTGGCCTATCTGCTCGCGGCCGGCCTGCTCGCGGGCGCGATGCAGATCGTCTTCGGGCTGCTGCGCCTGGGCGTGCTGATGCGCTTCGTCTCGTCGTCGGTGCGCACCGGCTTCGTCAACGCCCTCGCGATCCTGATCTTCGCGGCGCAGATGCCGCACTTCATCGGCGCCAACGCCGCTACCTGGGCGATGGTCGGCCTCGGGCTCGCGGTCATCTACCTGCTGCCGCGCCTCACCACCGCGGTGCCCTCGCCGCTGGTGTGCATCGTGGTGGTCACGCTCGCGGGCCAGTGGCTGGGCCTGCCGCTCAAGACCGTGGCCGACCTCGGCCAGCTGCCCGATGCCTTGCCCATGTTCGCGCTGCCGGCCGTGCCGCTGACCCTCGAGACGCTGCGCATCATCGCCTTGCCCGCCTTCGCCATCGCGATGGTCGGCCTGCTCGAATCGATGATGACCGCGAGCGTGGTCGACGAACTCACCGACACCCCGAGCTCGAAGAACCGCGAGTGCGGCGGCCTCGGCCTCGCGAACGTGGCGGCCAGCTGCTTCGGCGGCATCGCGGGCTGCGGAATGATCGGCCAGACCGTGAGCAACGTGCGCTACGGCGGCCGCGGCCGGCTCTCGACCCTGTTCGCCGGGGCCTTCCTGCTGATCCTCATGGTGCTGCTCAAGCCCTGGGTGTCGCAGGTGCCGGTGGCGGCGCTGGTCGCGATCATGGTGATGGTCTCGGCCTCGACCTTCGACTGGGGCTCGCTGCGCACGCTGGTGCGCCATCCGCGCCTGTCGAGCGTCGTGATGCTCGCCACCGTGGCCGTCACCGTCGCCACCGACAACCTGGCCGCGGGCGTGGGCATCGGCGTGCTGCTCAGCGGCGTCTTCTTCACCTTCAAGGTGGCGCGGCTGCTGCGGGTGCAGGGGCGGCAGGACGAAGAGGGCGCCTGGCGCTTCGCCGTGAGCGGCCAGGTCTTCTTCGCCTCGGCCGACATGCTGGTCGATGCCTTCGACGTGCGCGAGATCGACGGCGCGCCGGTGAGTATCGACGTCTCGCAGGCCCACTTCTGGGACGTGACCGCCGTGGCGGCGCTGCGCAAGGTGGTCGAGCGGCTGCGCAAGCACGGCAGCGCGGTCGACGTGAGCGGCATGAACCAGGCCAGCCGCGACCTCGTGCTGCGGCTCGACGCGGCGCCGGAGTGAGCCGGCTCAGGCTTCGGCGGCCGCCTCGGCGCGCACCTGGCTGCGAAAGCGCCCCGGGCTCTCGCCCACCGCGCGCCGGAAGGCCGCGCTGAAGGCCGTCTCCGACTGGTAGCCCACGCGCTCGGCGATGCGCGCGATGCCCTCGTCGCCGTGCCGCAGCGCATGGCGCGCCACCGTCATGCGCCAGCCGCCGAGATAGTCGAGCGGCGTCGAGCCTGTCAGCGCCTTGAAGCGCAGCGCGAAGGCCGTGCGCGACATGCTGGCCGTCCGCGCCAGGCGCTCCACCGTCCAGGGCTGTGCGATGTCGGCATGCATGCGCGACAGCGCGGTGCCGATGCGCGCATCGGTCATCGCGCCGAGCCAGCCCTCGGGCTGCGGCGCGTTCGCGAGATGCACGCGCAGCGCCTGCACCAGCACCAGCGCCGCGAGGTTGGTGCGCGCCAGCGTCGAGCCCGGGCGCAGCTCGGCCGTCTCCCAGCCCATCAGGTCGAGCAGGCCCACGAGCGGCCGCGCGCCCGGATCGCTCGCGCGCAGGTGGATCAGCGGCGGCAGGTGGCGCAGCAGCAGTTCGCCGGCCTCGCCCGAGAGCGCGAAGCGCCCGCTCGCGAGCACCACGCGCGTCGCGTCGCTCGCATCCAGCCCGTCGTGGCGCAGCACCCCGTCGGGGCCGCGCTGCTCGCGGCTCAGGCGCGTGCCGTCCTGCAGCGGCCCGGGCGGATCGCTCGCGGCCGAGAAGGGCAGGCCGTTGGTCAGCAGGAAGAAGTCGCCGGCCTCCAGCATCACCGGCGCGGCCGCGCCGTCGACCTGGATGCGGAAGCGCCCCTCGAGCACGCAGCCCAGCTTGATGTGCGAGGCGTAGTGCCCGTAGCGGAAGGCCCAGCGGCCGCGCGCCTCGAAGCGCGACGAGAGCGTGCTGCTCACCGTGAGCATGGCGAGCACATCGGACAAGGGATCCATGATTCTGTACGAATGAATAGGAAATGAGTGCTGATGATTATTCAATCATTCAGCCCGACGCGCGACCATCGGGGCATGTCCTCCTCGAACGCTCCAGTTTTCCGTCACGCCGTCGTGCTGGGCCTGCTCACCACCATCGGCCCCTTCGCCATCGACATGTACCTGCCCGCGCTGCCCGCCATCGGGCGCGCGCTGGGCGCCGATCCGCATGCGATGCAGGCCAGCCTGATGGCTTTCTTCATCGCGGTCGGCGCCGGCCAGCTGGTCGCGGGCCCGCTGTCGGACATGTTCGGCCGCCGCCGGCCGATGGTCGCGGGCCTCGTGCTGTTCATGCTCGCCAGCATCGGCTGCGCCTTCGCGCCCGACGCGGGCGTGCTGGTCGCGCTGCGCTTCGTGCAGGGGCTCGGCGCCTGCGCCTGCATGGTCACGCCGCGCGCCGTGGTGCGCGATCTGTACACCGGGCCCGAGGCGGCGCGGATGATGTCGCTGCTGCTGATGGTCTACAGCGTGTCGCCGATCCTCGCGCCGCTGGCCGGCAGCCTCGTGGCCGAGAGCCTGGGCTGGCGCGCCGTGTTCGTCGCCGTTGCCGCCGTCGGACTCGCGGGCCTCGCGATGCTGCTGGGCCTGCTGCCCGAGACCCGGCCCGCCACCGCGCGGCTGTCGAGCAACTTCCGCAGCGCCATGGCCGGCTACGGCGTGCTGCTGCGCGACCGCCATTTCATGGCACTGGCCTTCATGGCCTCGTTCACCGTCTCGAGCTTCTTCGTCTACGTGGCCAACTCGCCCTTCGTGATGAGCACGCACTTCGGCGTCTCGCCGCGCATGTACGCGGTGCTGTTCGCGCTCAATGCCGTGTCTCTGCTCGCGCTGTCGCAGGCCAACGGCCGGCTGGTGGCGCGCTTCGGCATCCGGCGCGTGCTGCGCACCGCGGTGATCGCGCAGGCCGCCACCATCGGGCTGCTGCTGGTGCTCACGCTCGCGGGTGTGGACCGGCTCTTCGTGCTGGTGGCGCTGCTGATGATCGGCTTCGGCCTCAACGGCCTGATCGTGCCCGGGGCCTTCGTGCTCGCGATGGAAGGCCATGCCGCGCTCGCGGGCACGGCCTCGGCATTGATCGGCACGATGAACTTCGCGGGCGGCGCGGTGATGGTGGCGCTGGTCGCGCCGTTCGCCGACGGCACGCCGCTGCCGATGGTGGTGGGCATCGCCGGCTGCGCGGCGGTCGTGCTGACGCTGGCCTTGCGCACCCTGCCGCCGGTGCGGCGCGTGCCCGGTGTCATGCAGGGGTTCTAAGTGATTGCCCCGTGAGCAAGGTGCGGCCTTGGGCCTAGCCTTTGCGCGTTCCGTCGGCGCCCGATGGACCGGAAAGGCTCCCATGGACATCCCCGCCCCGGTGCTCGACAGCATGCAGCGCACCCTCCAGTCCTACGAGGCGTCCGCGCGCGACTACGACGCGATCGTGGCGGACCATCCGCCGCCCGAGATCGAGGACGCGCTGCGCCGCATGGTGGCGTGCATGCCCGCGGGCGGCAGCGTGCTCGAGGTCGGCTCGGGCACGGGGCGCGATGCCGACTTCGTCGAGTCCCTGGGCGTGAGCGTGCGGCGCACCGATGCCACGCAGGCCTTTCTCGACCTGCAGGCCGAGCGCGGCAAGCAGGGCGCGCTGCTCAACGTGGTCACCGACCCGCTGGGCGGGCCCTACGACGCCATTCTCGCGATGGCCGTGCTGATCCATGTCGATCGCGCGCAGATCGCGCCGGTGCTGCGCAAGGTGTTCGACGCGCTCGCGCCCGGCGGCGTCTTCCTCGCGGGCATGCGCATCGGCGAGGGCGAGACCAACGGCGATTACCAGACCGTGTACTGGGACCGCGACCGGTTCGCCGCGCAGCTCGCGGCGACCGGGCTGCGACTGGATTGGGAGCGGCAGTGGATCGGCCGCGAGGACGTGCGCTGGGCCAGCTTCCTGGCCTGCCGTCCGCGCGGATAAGGAAGACCTACACGCCCAGGTAGCGCGTCCACAGCGAACGGTCGGCATCGAGCGCGGCCGAGTCGCCCTGCCACACCACGCGCCCGCGCTCGAGGATCACGTGCCGGTCGGCCAGCGGCAGCAGGCGCTGCACGTACTTGTCGACCACCAGGATCGCCTCGCCCTCGGACTTGAGCGTGGCGATGCAGTGCCAGATCTCCTCGCGGATCACGGGCGCCAGGCCTTCGGTGGCCTCGTCGAGGATCAGGAGGCGCGGATGCGTGGACAGCGCGCGCGCGATCGCCAGCATCTGCTGCTCGCCGCCCGAGAGCTGGTTGCCCGCGTTGGCCTTGCGCTCCGCGAGGCGCGGGAACAGGCCGTAGAGCGCCTCGACGGTCCAGCGCGGCGCGCTGCCGGGGCGCGGGCGCGCGAAGGCGCGCAGGTGCTCGTCGACGCTGAGATTGGGGAACACGTGCCGGCCCTCGGGCACGATGGCCACGCCGCGGCGCGCGATGGCGTCGGGCTTGTGACCACCGATGGCCGCGCCGCCGAAGCGCAGCTCGCCGCGCATCGGCGCGAGCATGCCGGTGATGACCTTGAGCAGGGTGCTCTTGCCCATGCCGTTGCGGCCCAGCAGCGCGAGCACCTCGCCCGCGCCGATGCGCAGGTCGATGCCGAACAGCACCTGGCTGGCGCCGTAGCCCGCTTCGATGGCCTTGGCCTCGAGCAATGTCGTCGAACTCATGCGTGACCTTCCGCTTCGGTGCCCAGGTAGACCGCCTGCACGTCGGGATGCCCGCGCACCTCGTCGGCCGTGCCGCTCATCAGCACGCGGCCCTGCACCAGCACCGTGAGCCGGCTGGCGAGGCGGAACACGGCGTCCATGTCGTGCTCGATCAGCAGGATCGCCATCGAGGCGCGCAGCGACTCGATCAGGTCCACCATGCGAGCCGACTCGTCGGGGCCCATGCCGGCCATCGGCTCGTCGAGCAGCAGCAGCTTGGGTTCGGCCGCGAGCGCGAGGGCCACGTCGAGTGCGCGCTGCGCGCCGTGCGGCAGCGTGCCGGCGATGCGGTCGCGCTCGCGCGCCAGACCCACGCGCTCGGCCAGCGCGGCGGCGCGGTCGGCCAGGTCCTTCTCGCGCGAGCGCGGCGCGAGGAAGCGCAGGCTGCTGCCCGCGTGCGCCTGCGCGGCCAGCATCAGGTTGTCGTGCACCGTGTCCTTGGCGAACACGCGCGTGACCTGGAAGCAGCGCGACATGCCCGCGGCCACGCGCTGGTGGTCCTTGAAGCCGGTGATGTCCTTCTCGTCGAGCAGGATGCGGCCCGCATCGGCCTTGAGCAGGCCGGTGATGAGATTCACCAGCGTGGTCTTGCCCGCGCCGTTGGGGCCGATCAGCGCATGCACTTCGCCGCGCTCCACCGTGAGGCTCACATGGTCGGTCGCCAGCAGGCCGCCGAAGCGCTTGACCAGTCCTTCGATCCTGAACAGGCTCATGGCGTGGCCTTTGCAAGCGGTGCGCGGCGGCGCGACAGCGCGGCCAGTCCCTGGGGCGCCCACAGGGCGACGGCGATCAGCAGCAGGCCCAGCGGCATGTGCCAGTGTTCGGTGTGCTGCTTGAGCGCCTCCTCGAGCAGCAGCCACACGGCGGCACCCACCGGCCCGCCCCAGCTGCGGCCGAGGCCGCCGATCACGACCATCACCAGCAGCGTGGCCGACTGCGTCCAGTGCATGGTGGCCGGGCTCACGAAGCCGTTGCCGCCCGCGAGCAGCGCGCCCGCCAGGCCGGCGATGGCGCCCGCGATCGCGAAGGCCGCGAGCTGCAGCCGGAACACCGGGTAGCCGAGCGCGCGCATGCGCGTCTCGTTGTCGCGGATGCCCATCAGCGCATGGCCGAAGCGCGACTGCGTGGCGCGCTGCAGCCACCACAGCGCGAGCGCCACCAGCGCCAGCACCACCCAGTAGAAGTTGCTCTCGTTGCCGAGGTCGAGGCCCGGCAGCAGGGTGGGGCGGCTCATCAGCGTGTAGCCGTCGTCGCCGCCGTACTTGCGCAGCGAGACCGCGACGAAGTACAGCATCTGCGCGAAGGCCAGCGTGGTCATGATGAAGTAGACGCCGCGCGTGCGCAGCGCCACCGTGCCGATCAGCGCGGCGGCCAGGCCGGCGGCCACCACGGCCGCGGGCCACAGCACCCAGGCCGAGGTCGTGCCGGCGTCGCTGAGAGCCACCACCGTGTAGGCACCCACGCCGATGAAGCCCGCATGGCCGAGCGCGACCATGCCGCCGAAGCCGAGGATGAAGTTGAGGCTGGCCGCGGCCAGCGCGACGATCAGCACGCGGCGCACGAAGCCGATGTAGAACTCGAGGCCGAACAGCGGTGCGATCAGGGGAAAGGCCGCGAGCAGCAGCAGGAGCAGCCCGAGGCCGATGTGACGGGTTTTCATGCGCGTGCCGAGAAGAGGCCCGAGGGCCTGAAGAGAAGGACCGCCACCATCAGCGCGTACATCGCGACCTCTGCCACCAGCGGGCCGAGGTCGGCCGCGGTGGCCGGCGGCAGCGTGGCGCGCAGCAGCATCGGCACGAAGGCGCGGCCGATGGTGTCGACGATGCCCACCAGCAGCGCGGCCACGAAGGCGCCGCGCACCGAGCCGATGCCGCCGATCACCAGCACCACCAGCGCCGGGATCAGGATCTGTTCGCCCATGCCGACCTGCACCGCGACGATCGGGCCCATCAGCGCGCCGGCCAGCGCGGCGAGTGCCGCGCCGAGCAGGAACACGCCGTTGAAGATGCGGCCCACGCGCACGCCCATCAGTTCGGCCATCGGCCGGTCGGAAGCGCCCGCGCGCACCCGCATGCCGATGCGCGTGTGGTTCACCAGCAGGTAGAGCGCCAGCGCGACCAGCATGCCGCCGACCAGGATCACGAGCCGGTACGAGGGATAGGGCAGGCCGTCCATCAGCTCGACCGGGCCCGAGAGCGCGGCGGGCGTCGGCGCCATCACCGGCGACGGGCCCCAGATCATCTTGACCAGGTCGTCGGCCACCAGGATCACGCCGAAGGTCGCGAGCACCTGCGCGAGGTGGTCGCGCGTGTAGAGGCGGCGCATCAGCAGCACCTCGAGCAGCAGCGCCACCACCACGGTGACCGCCACCGCGATGACGATGGCCGCGGCGAACGAGCCGGTGCGCGTGTGCGCCTCTGCCGCGACGTAGGCGCCGGCCATGAACAGCGAACCGTGCGCGAGGTTCAGCACGTCCATGATGCCGAACACCAGCGTGAGGCCCGCGGCCAGCAGGAACAGCATCAGGCCGTAGCCGAGGCCGTTGAGCAGCTGCTCGAGAACGAGGATGGGGGTCATTGGATGAGAGTGGAATGCGGGCAGCCGTACGCGAAGGGCGCGAAGGTTTCGCGAAGGACGCGAAAGAAAACCTCGAAAGTTTTCCCCTGTCTCTTTCGCGTCCTTCGCGGATTCTTCGCGTCCTCTGCGTCCGGAAGTTCGGGAATCCGAATGGCGCGGGCGCCGCTTACTTCATCGGGCACTTGTCGGCGTAGCTGTCGCCGTAGTTGGTCAAGACGGTGTTGATCAGCTTGTTCGTGACCTTGCCCTGCGCATCCTTGCCGATCACGCGCAGGTAGAAGTTCTCGATGGGGTAGTGGTTGTTGGCGTACTTGAAGTTGCCGCGCGTCGAGGCGTAGTTGGCTTTCTTGAGCGCCGCGATCACGGCCTCGCGGTTCTGCGCGTTGCCGCCGGCCTGCTTCACGGCGGCGTCCATCGCGAGGATGGCGTCGTAGGCCTGCGCGGCGTAGACCGACGGGTAGCGGCCGTTGTATTCCTTGCGGAACGCGGCCACGAAGGCCTTGTTGGCGGCGTTGTCGAGGTCGTGCGCCCAGTGCGAGGTGTTGAACAGGCCCAGCATCGGCTCGCCCACGGCGCCGATCACGTCCTCGTCGGCCGAGAAGCCGCTGGTGACCAGCGTGATGTCCTTCGACAGGCCCGCGCCCACGAACTGCTTGATGAAGTTGATGCCCATCGCGCCGGGCAGGAAGAAGTAGATCGAGTCGGGCTTGGAGGCGCGCAGCTGCGCGAGCTCGGCCGCGTAGTCGATCTGGCCGAGCTTGGTGTAGAGCTCGTCGGCCACCTGGCCCTTGAACTGGCGCTTGAAGCCGCCGAGCGCGTCCTTGCCCGCGGGATAGTTGGGCGCGATCAGCACGATCTTCTTGAAGGCACGGTCCTGCGCGAACTTGCCGGCGGCCTCGTGGAACTGGTCGTTCTGGTAGGCGGTGCCGAAGAAGTAGGCATTGCATTGCGCGCCCGCGAACTGGCTCGGGCCGGCGTTGGCCGAGAGGTAGGGCACCTTGGCGTTGAACAGCGTCGGGCCGACGGCCAGCGCCACGTTGGAGCCGATCGGGCCGCTGAACAGGTCGATCTTGTCGCGCTGGATCATGCGGTCGACCAGCTGCTTGGCCTGGTCGGGGCTGCCGGCCATGTCGGCCTGCACGAACTCCACCTCCTGCCCTCCGAGCTTGCCGCCCAGCTGCTTGATGCCGAGCGCGAAGCCGTCGCGCGCCTCGGCGCCCAGCGCCGCGAACGGGCCCGAGATGTCGAGCGCGAGGCCGACCTTGACCGGCGCGGCCATGGCCGAGGCCGCGGCGCCGCACAGCAGCAGCGAAAGCAGGGTGCGCGGCAGCGCGGACGATTTCGGGGACGGTTGGCTCATCGGGTTCTCCGGCAGGGATGGGGGTGAAACGGCATCGAACCGTTGATAGCTAAATACTTTAGCCGTAAACAATTCGGTGTCAACGGTGCTAGCACGAATGGTGCCAGTGGCCGCCTCGTGCGCGGCCCCGATGTCCCCAAAAAAAGAAGCGGCATCGACCTGGATCGATGCCGCCTGCGATGCCCTCGAAGAGGGCGCGGCGCCTGCGTGGTGCGCCGCTTTCCTCGCGCCGATCAGCCGAAGGGGCTGGCCGTCGCGAACCACAGGCCGATGCCGGTGGCGATGATGAAGGCCCCGTCGGTCACGCCCGCGACCAGGAAGAACTTGGTCTGCAGCGTGTCGACCATCTCGGGCTGGCGCGTCGTGCCTTCGAGGAACTTCTGCCCCACCAGCGCGATGCCGATGCACGAACCCAGTGCCGCGATGCCGATCAGCAGGGCGACCGCGAGGGGGAGGATGTTGAAGCCGTTCATGGTGCTTTCTCCAGTGGTTGATGCCTGGACGTACTGTCTCGCATCGACTGCACCGGGTCCATGACCTCGCGGGTCATGCGCGCGCGGCGATCGCTCAGGTCCGCGCGGCGCGCGAGGGCCACAGCACCGAGGCGATCGCCACCATCATCAGCGCCACCGCCACCCAGTCCTGCCAGTGCACCGCCTCGCCGAGCCACACGGCGCCGCTGAACACGCCGAGCACCGGGATGAACATCACGCTGAGCGTGGAGGCCACGGGCGGCAGCCCGCGCGCGAGATAGAACCACGCCGCGTGCGCGAAGCCGAAGATCAGCACCGCGTTGTAGAGGATCGAACCCCAGGTCACGCTGCCGGGCCAGCGCCACTGGTCGCGTTCGAACAGCGCCGACAGCACCGTCATCACCACCGCGGTGAGCGCCGTCATCCAGAACGAGAGCGTGAGCGTCGGCAGCCCGATGCGCGTGTGGCGCAGCAGTTGCGTGCCCAGCGCCCAGGTGGGGGGGGCGCCCCGCCC